>DAORKJ010000028.1:14987-21657 GCA_035439505.1 Chitinophagales bacterium | reverse complement strand
TGTTATTCATCTTGGTGGTTTGGATGTTACCGGTATGTCGCCCTGACGGGCTGGTAGTATTGCTATGCTGGTTGGTGGTTTGGATGTTACCGGTATGTCGCCCTGACGGGCTGGTGGTATTGTTATGCAACTTGCTGGTTTGGATCTTACCGGTATGTCGCCCTGACGGGCTGGTGGTATTGTAATGCAACTTGCTGGTTTGGATCTTACCGGTGTGTCGCCCTGACGGGCTGAAAGTAATGTCGGTACCAAGTAAACTAATTACGCTCCAGCCCGCTAGGGCGACATACTGGTAACAAAAGCAAACTACATACACCCCAGCCCGTCAGGGCGACATATTGGTCACACTAGCAAACTATATACACTCCAACCTGTTAGGGCGACATATTGGTAACACCATAATACTACCCACCTTCCAGCCCGTCAGGGCGACATATTGGTCACACTAGCAAACTACATACACTCCAGCCCGACAGGGCGACATACCGGTTTCGCTAACCCAATACAAGTGGTATTAAGTAGCAGTACATTGTAGTTGTAGGATGGACAGAATTAATAAAACAAAAACCAATTAAGCCCAATATGAAAAGAGCGTGGTTGCATAGGGTAATTGGGAGCTATGTAATGTCCTTTAGAAAACAAGCCTTGAGCTGCATTATCCACCTTTGCGAAAAACCGCAAGGTTTGCACATCAAAATTGGCGAAGATGTCTATTGTTGGTTCAGTTGGTGCCTCATAATTACCTTCAAAATCAGTTTGGTTAATCCATTGACCTGTAATAATATCATAATCATATTGCACATAAGGCGTATGATACCAAACATCTACACCCGCCTGAAAAAATAAAGCGCTTTCAAATAAATGATTACTGTAATACCATGAAAGGTTGCCAATAAATTTCGGTGCATTAATTACTCCATCAATCAATTGTGCGCCTAAATTATTATTCAAATGAAAATTACCTAACGTAAAATTTTTGTTGAGCATAACTTTCGAAATAGTGGTATTGCCCACAATAGGATAAATATCATTTGTAAATAATGTTTCCAAAAATTGAACTTCATTATTAATTATTTCATAGGTATAAACCAACGCAAAATCATTTTTTGCACTACCAATTCGAGCACCTAATCGCATATAAGTAGTATAGTCGAAATCAACATCCCAATTGTACGCAAATCCTGAGTATTGATGTTGAATAATGGTTTGATCCAACCGACGATATTCTGCAAATATTTCAGGATTTAATATCACTTTAGGTAATCGCAGACTTGTTTTACCTATTAAGGTATTATTGTCTACATCAAAAGCACCATGTATACGAATCGTAATTAATGAATCTAAAATATGTTTCGCCTGAAAATTAATTCCGGTAATTAAGTTAGTGTATTGTTGTTTACCTCCGGCATCTGCTACTTCATGCCATTGCTGTAATCCGTAAATTTCCCAACGAACAGGATTTTTAACAGTGCTGTCTTTAGCCAATGTGATAAAATCGGCATTGCCAAACGACAGGCGATTATACATACCGCGAATTTGTGTCCTGTCGCGCAAGGTATCGGGATTGGAATTTAATGTGCCATAATAAGTTCTATCTGTTGCCGGGTCCTCGAACTGATAAAAATAATCGGTGATACCATAGGTATGTTTGATGGCAAATTGCGGAGCAAAATAAGTAGCGCTCGTTGTATCATCAATTTGAAAACTGATGTCTTTACCAAAATAATACTGTTGTGTAATTTGTCCCTGCCAATTATCCCAGTTTGTTAATGCTTGCGAACGCAATGGCAAAACACTTGCAGGGTCAATTAATTCAAAAACAGTATCACTGGCAATTCCACCATTTTCCTGCGCTTCCACTTTACCTCTTATCCCGTCAAAATATACCTGATACCTTTCGTTTTTTGTTTTATACCATGCCGTTAGGGATACATCGGTATAATCGGTATTCATATATTGAAAATACCCTTCTGAAATTATTTTATTAAAGTCAATAGCGAAATTAAAATCTTTACCAAAATTGCGCGTATGTGTAACATGAAACATCTGCTCTCCCTGTCCCCCTGCAACATAATATAAATTCGTAAATGGTACATTACAACGATAATATTTTAATTCATCGAGTGATAACATATAAGTATCGCGCTCATGTCGTCCGTAATCAAATCCCAATGTTCGGTCAAACGTATAATATCTCGCGTATGCCGGAGCGCCTAAATTACCCAGATATGCCATCTCAAAATCATTTAACCTGGCCGCGTTAAAACGGTGAAAAAGATGTAATGACGTATCAATAGGTAAAAAATTATTTATTTCGTTGCCGGTGAAATATTCAACACGTGCAGTATGAAAATCGAAAAGGGTATTTGTTTTTACCGAATCGACAGATGTAGTGTCCGATTCCTGGGCAAAACCTTTTTGGGAAAATACCATAATAAACCCAATCAAAATTATCAGGCGAAAATGCAATACATGTTTGCTATTGGGTTTATTACTCACACAATTATTTTATACTTCTCGCATCTGTTATAACAAAAATGTTGCCGCAATTTTTTAAAGCGAAGCAATCAGATTTTGCAAAATTAAAGTCATTTTTGGTTCAGCCTCTTTAGCAACGGCAATTACATCTTCAACAGTAACTGCTTCAATTTCGTCGGCAGGATAACCTTTATCGGTAATTACGGAAATGGCAAAAACAGGTAAACCCATATGCACTGCCGCCAGCACTTCAGGAACGGTGCTCATACCAACAGCATCTCCACCAATAATATGTAAATAATTATATTCTGCAGGTGTTTCCAGGTTGGGCCCGGGAACTGAAATATATACGCCTTTGTGACAAGTAATATTATTTGCTTTCGCAATGTCCATGGCGCTGTTAATTAATTGCTCGTCGTAACATTTAAATAAATCGGGGAAGCGCGGACCTAATTCGTATTCATTGGGGCCAATCAAAGGATTACTTGGTTGTAAATTAATGTGGTCGCGAATAATCATTAAATCACCTTTATTGATATTGGCATTTAAACTACCAGCTGCATTTGAGATAAATAATTTTTTTATCCCTAATAATTTCATGGTGCGAACAGGGAAAACTACTTCTTCCATAGTATATCCTTCGTAATAATGGAAACGCCCTTGCATGGCCACCACTTTTTTATCGCCAATGCTGCCAAATATTAATTTACCGCTATGACTTTCAACAGTAGAAACCTGAAAATGAGGTATTAAAGAATAATTTATTTCATGTGCAATTTTGATATGTGATACCAGATTGCCCAAACCGGTGCCTAAAATAATGCCGTATTCTGGTTCAAAGTTGGTGCGTTGTTTAATATAATGTACCGCTTCGTTTAATCTGTCCATTAGTCGTTCCATAGTATTACTCATTTATATTACAAAGATAGTATTTGAAAAAATGGTTTTAGTTGTTTGCCTGTTCTGCATTGGTATCAGGATATTTATCGATAAAGGTTGTTATCAGATTCCAGAATTTTTCTTCTTCCCCTAAAAAGTGTACATCTACTGGTAACACAAAAACGGAAAAGCCCATTTGTAACAGGATATCCTTTTGTTCCGATAATCGCATCGCATCTTTTTCGGTGGTGATAATGGTTTTGGTATCGGGGAAACTACCTGCAACACGCAAAAAATCTTTCTCCCTAAAATAATGGTGGTCGCTAAAAGCTGCGATATGAATAGTTGAAAATTTGCCGGACAAATACGATTTCAATTGTTTGTTGCCTGCTATGCCTGTCATTAATATTACAGATTGCTGAAAAGGTATCTGCACTATTGGCTGTTGAATATTTAACGGATACCAATTGCCATAACGCAATCCTGTAAAAAATAATTGTTGATGTGAGGAAAGCCCGAGTTTAGTGGCATATAACATCTTTTGATCCTGTGTAATGTCATCGGGACATTTGGTCACAATCACCACCTGTGCGCGGTTTACGCCTGCTTTTGGCTCACGTAAATTCCCGGCCGGCAGCATATGGTCCTTAAAATAAGGTTTTTGCCAGGTGGTAAGTACTATGTTAAGGCCTGCTTTGATACGTCGGTGCTGAAACCCGTCGTCCATGATGATAACCTTCACATCGGGTTCGTCGTTGAGCAGGTAATACACGCCGTTGACGCGGTTTTCGCTGACTGCCACTTCCGTAGCCGGAAATTTATGTTTGTACCCTTTGGGCTCATCTCCAATATCTTCCACTAAACTCAGTTCGGTTGCCAGTCCATAGCCTTTCATAGATCTGCCGTAGCCGCGACTTAAAGTGGCTACTTTATAGTTGTTTTGCAGTAATTGAATGAGGTATTCAACGTGAGGAGTTTTGCCTGTTCCGCCTGCAGAAAGGTTTCCCACCAAAATTATAGGGAAATCGAACTCAAAACTCCTGAGCCAACCTTTGTTGTAAAAAAAATTCCTGATAACTATTACTAAACCGTAAATCCAGGCAAGCGGTAACAATAACAAACGCATACGGGGCGAAATTACTAAAAGTATGGAACGGAAGTCGAAACCCTTTATTGGCAAGGGTTTTGTGGCGACTTGGAGCAAATTACCTGCCAAAAATGATGCATTAAGCCACAAGCTGCTCCCCTGCTGTATTCCCCCGGATAAAATATTTTGAAAAAAAATTTGGTGAATTGACAGAACACCGTAACTTTGTATTTCAAAGTAATTTGATTTAGAAACTTATTTGAAATGAAACTCTTTAAAAAACAAGGTTGGATATATGTCCCAGTGTACGGTTTTGGCTGGTTAATTACCGGAGTGCTTATGGTATTAGCCGCCGGGCTTTTTGTGGGTATTGACCGACATGCGCATTCAGCGAGCGATACCTTGATTGGTTATTTGCCGTATGGAACAAGCTTAGCGGCCATTTATTTTTTTATAGCAATAAATACATCAACAAATAAAAATGATAACAATGAAAGAAACAACAATGAGTCCCGTAACCTTCGCAACAAGGGCGGGATTGATACTTATGGCGGTACCCTCTTTATTCTGGCTTGGGGTTGTATTGGCGGTTGGTTTTGAAAAACCGGTAATCGTCCAGGAAATTATGTTACCTGTAGACCAGATTTCCTCATTATTTACATTAATGATTATGATAGGATTACCTACCATTACATTTTTGGTAAATCTGAAAGCCGTTATGTTTATCGAGTTTAATCCGAATAGTGATAATGTTTTTATCGATATCCATTACAGAAGAAATAAATCTTCCTGGTTTTTAATGGTATATGCAGTATTGAGTATTGTAGTAACCATTTCGTATGCTTTTTTCGAAAATTTTAATTTTTATTCCGAATTACTTAAACCATGATGGATAAACAATTAACATTCGCAGTCAAAGTATGGGGATTTGCAACCCTTGTTGGCAGTTTATTGACCTGTTTTGCTTTAGCCTGTGTTGCTGTTGACCCCGGGATTTTTATCATCTCCTTATACTTGATATTTTTCGCTATTACCAGAGGTATTCCTTCCTTGATATTATTTTTTATTGTTGTTAAACTAGTATCCAAAACATCATGGTCACTCCGATATCAACTTTGGGTAATGGCGTTGTTTGGCGCGGTATGTTGTGCTGCCAATGTTATCGGATTTGTTTATCGCAAAAAAATGGACGAGATTTTTATACACGATGTGCTATTAATTTCTGCGTATAGTTTAACCGTTATCCTGGGTGTTTATTTATTCCGTAAAACTTTACAAAATTCGGGAGCATTAACCGAACAAAAGGAGGATGCCCCATTACCTATTCAATAATTTATACAATCAAATTACAACTATGACCACACTCGTAAATTTATTACAACACAAAGGCAATTTTATTAATGGTATAACTACTAACGACAACCTGAAACGCCGCATTACCGATTTATTAATAACCAGCACAATAGCATTTGCTGCATACGGATTTATAATCGGCTTACAACAAGGGATATTACAGGCAATGGCCGGCATGGTGAAATTGCCCATGTTATATTTATTAACGTTAATGATTTGTCTCCCAACCTATTTTATTTTCGACAGTTTTTTAGGTTCTAAATCTAATATTTTACAAACGGTAGCCCTCGCATTAACGGGTATTACCATTACGTCTATTTTATTGGTAGGATTTGCTCCGGTTACTTTATTTTTTCTGCTAACCATGAATAATTATGTGGCGTTTAAATTGTTGAACGTATTATTTTTTGCCATATCAGGTTTTATAGGTGCGCGGCAATTGTATGTATTGTTGTTGGGCGAATTAGAGGAAGAAAATGGGAAAAATTTTGTACGTAGAAAAAAACTATTGCGCTTATGGTTATTATTATATGCCTTTGTAGGCACACAAATGGCCTGGACCTTACGTCCGTTTTTTGGCGTGCAGGAAGGGAAATTTATTTTTTTTCAGGAAATACGGGGTAATTTTTATACCAACTTATTGCATAATCTTATTGAAATTTTCAAGTAGAAAAAACAACTAATTATTTAATTGCAGCTATTGTAAATCATAAATAAATTTCTGTTTAAAAGGTCGGTAATTATTCCGACCTTTTTCCATTTACGCTTATTTTAATATCCCCCTGCCCTGCTTTTCCCCTTTACCACCTACCATCGTGATTACTTCCGTATCTTTGCGGCAAAATGGAAAGACTGATGCCGCTCCTGCTTGAT
>DAORKJ010000028.1:5388-14887 GCA_035439505.1 Chitinophagales bacterium | reverse complement strand
ATTACTTCCGTATCTTTGCGGCAAAATGGAAAGACTGATGCCGCTCCTGCTTGATTTGAGCACTCCTTTTACGGAGCCGGTTATCATATTTACCCTGGTGTTATGCATCATCCTCATTTCACCTATATTGTTAAATAAGCTGCGCATTCCTGCTATTGTGGTAATGATTGTAGCCGGTGTAACTATTGGTCCGCATGGCTTTCATTTGCTTGAACGCGATGGTGCTATTGTTTTGTTTGGTACAGTAGGTTTACTATATATCATGTTTTTGGCCGGTCTCGAAATTGAGATGAATGGCTTCAAAAAAAACGCAAAATCTAGTGTGGTTTTCGGGCTACTCACCTTTGCGGTCCCGTTTATCATCGGTTTTGCTGTTTGTAAATACCTGCTCCATCTCGATTTCATTCCATCATTGATTACAGCCAGTATGTTTTCTACCCAAACACTGGTGGCATACCCAATTGTCAACCGACTGGGAATTACACGTAAACGGCCGGTGACCATAACTGTTGGCGGTACAATTATCACCGACACCCTGGTGCTCTTGTTATTTTCGGTGGTGACCAATTTTTCGATGGACAAAACCGATACCATGTTTTGGGTGCGGTTGGGTATTTCGATTGTAGTATTTGCCATTATCGTAATTTACCTTTTTCCGATAATTGCAAAATGGTTGTTCAGCAAACTGGAAAATGAAGGTGGCTCGCAGTTTATTTTTGTGTTAACTCTCGTATTTCTCGCAGCATTTTTATCGCAGTTAGCAGGCCTCGAACATATTATCGGTGCATTTTTAGCCGGTATTGCATTAAACAGGTTAATCCCATTACAATCTACCCTGAAAAACAGGATTGTATTTGTTGGTAACAATATTTTTATTCCGTTTTTTCTGATTAACGTAGGTATGATTATCGACCTGCAGGTATTATTTGGTGGCACATATGCATTGTATATTGCCGGTGTTTTGGTGGTAGTTGCATTAAGTACCAAATATTTAGCTGCATGGATTACCCAAAAAGTATTTTATTTTTCAAAAATAGAACGCCATCTTATTTTCGGATTAAGTACTGCACACGCAGCAGCCACATTGGCTATTATTTTAGTGGCTTTCGATTTAGGTTTATTAGACGAAACCATATTAAACGGAACCATCATTGTAATTTTAGTAAGTTGTCTGGTAAGTTCATTTGTCACCGAATCGGCGGGTAGAAATTATGTCGTAAACGAAAGTGGCAAAATAGATACAGAACCCGAAGTGTTGGAGCGTATTTTGGTTCCTGTTGGCAATCCGCAATCGGCAAAAATATTATTGGATTTATCATTATTAATTCGCAACCCAAAATCTAAAGAACCTATTTATCCGCTTGCTGTTATTGAAGATGGGGAAAATGCCCGATTAAAATTAATTGAAGGTAAACGCAATTTACAACTTGCTGCAGAACATATTTCCAGCGCCGATACCAATGTACAAATTTTAACCCGCGTAGATGTCAACGTGGCAGCAGGTGTATCCAGTGCTATTAAAGAGTTAGGTATTACAGAAGTAGTGATGGGCTGGCACGAAAAAGTGAGCACCAGCGATCGCATCTTTGGCTCGGTGTTACACAAAATTGTTCAAACATCCGATCAAATGTTGTGGGTGAGTAAAATTATTTCTCCCCTCAATAATTTTAATCGTATTGCCATTTTAATGCCACCTAATGCCGAATTTGAAAGTGGTTTTTTCCGGTGGTTAGAAGGCGTAAAACATTTGTCACATCATATTGGTGCAAAATGTATTTTTTGGGGTGAAAGAAAAACATTGGAGTTGATAGATGCCATCAACGATAAAAATTTAAAACTCAATGCGGAATACAGCGAGTTTACCGATTGGGATGACATTAAAAGTATTGCCGGTAATTTAAAACAAGGTGATTTATTTATTGTAGTTAGTGCACGTCAAAAAAGTGTTTCTTATTTCTCTTCACTGGAACAAGTGCCGTTGCGATTAAATAAACATTTTGAAGATCACAGTTTTATTTTGTTATATCCATTCCAAATGGATTCCGGCTCCAACGATATGAATTTCCAATACAGCGTATTATCACCATCACCGTTTAAAGAAAACTTTGAACGAATCAATACCATTGGAAAAACGGTTTATAAAGCATTTTCATCGAGCAATAAAAAGGGGAAATAAAAAAATCCGCTGCAGGGCGGATCTTTGATGGGTGACTGATGGGGCTCGAACCCACGACCCTCGGAACCACAATCCGATGCTCTAACCAAACTGAGCTACAGTCACCATTTATAAAAAGTGGTGCAAAGTTAACGCAAAAAATTATCACTTTAAAATGAAATTTGCCGATAGCAAAAAATCTTGTGCTTTACTATCGGCAAATGAAGACTACAATGCCTGTTTATAATTCGGCATACCATTTACTCACCTGGTTCCAGTCTATTACATTCCAGAAGTCGGCGATATAATCGGCTCTTTTATTTTGATGCTTCAGGTAATAGGCATGTTCCCATACATCTATACCTAAAATCGGTTTACCGCGCATGGCAGCAATATCCATAATGGGACTGTCCTGATTAGCAGTGGTGGTTAAGCTCAGGTTATTTTCCTTATCCTTGATTAACCAAGCCCATCCTGAACCAAAAACGCCTGTTGCCGACTTGGCAAATTCCGCCTTGAAATTATCCATGCTGGTCCATTTGGCGTTGATAGCAGCAGTTAATTCGGCAGAAGCAGCCGTATTTTTAGCGTCCGGCGACATTGATTTCCAGAAAAATGAGTGATTAAAATGCCCGCCACCGTGATTGCGGATGGCAGTACGAACAGATTCAGGTGCTGCATTAATATTGGCAACCAACTCCATCAGCGACTTACCTTTCAGTTCCGGCGCTTTTTCAATTGCCTCATTGAGTTTGGTTACATAGGTTTGATGATGCTTACTGTGGTGAATTTCCATGGTTTTAGCATCAATAAATGGTTCTAAAGCATTATAGGCGTAGTCAAGCTTCGGCAATTCGAATGCGCCATCCACAGGAGGCATTTCCAGATTACCGTTTACCGTTCCGGCATAAAGTTCATTGGCAGTTAAAGAATTAAGTACGCCAACACCAATTGCAGCAAGGGCTCCCTTCTTAAGAAAGCTGCGACGAGAATTTGTATTTGAATTATTCATAAATAGTATTTGTTCAATTTATTACATGAAGGTATTGTTTTTCGTGGAATAGTAGTTATGGGAATGTGATTAACGCTATCCCTATCGTTAACAGAATAATTACCTTTACGTTCGGATATATGCAAAAAGCGTACGAGAAAATACAATTGCAGGTAGAAGGCATGACTTGTGCAAATTGCGCACTTGGCATTACCCGTCTGTTGGAACAAAAGGGGATGGATGATGTATACGTCAATTTTGCTACCGGAGAGGTGCATTTTGCCAACGCAGGTGATAAACAATTGCCGGAATTGGTAAACGGGATTGAATCGCTGGGTTATAAAGTGGTTGATGAACAACAAAGTTCAACACAAAAAAAATCGGCACTTACTTCAACCGAAAAAAAATTAATAGCCACGCTGCCATTTACATTGCTTTTGTTATTGGCAATGGTGCCCGGGCTTTCGTTTTTACATCAGCCTCTTATACAATTATTATTGTGTTTACCTGTTTATATAATAGGATTTTTTCATTTTGGAAAAAGTGCTTTAGGTTCTATTAAGTCCGGTATAATGAATATGGATGTACTCATATTTACCGGCAGTACCGCTGCGTTTGGATATAGTGTGTTTGGTTTTGTTAATCAGCTGGGCATGGATTACCAGTTTTTTGAAACAGCTGCTACTATTATCACCTTGGTGTTATTGGGCAACGTAATTGAACACCGAAGTGTTAAACAAACCACCACAGCAATTGCTGCGCTCAAACAATTACAACCGCTCACCGCCAAACGTGTGCATTTCGATTTATTATCAGGCGGCGATCATATAGACGAAATTCCGGCAACACAATTGGTTAAAAATGATGTTATCCTTATTAATACCGGCGATAGCATTCCGGCTGATGGAATTGTGATATTTGGAACTGCCTATGTAGATGAGTCGATGTTGAGTGGTGAAAGTGCACCTGTTTACAAACAAAAAAATGATATTGTTTCAGGTGGAACAATTAATACAACTGGAATTTTAAAATGTAAAATAACCGCGCCACCGGGACAAACTACTTTAGATGCTATTATAGAATTGGTAAAACAGGCGCAAACACAAAAACCACCTGTGCAACGACTTGCAGATAAAATCAGCGCCATTTTTGTTCCGGTCGTGTTAACACTTGCATTACTTACTTTTTTAATTAGTTATTTCGGGTTCCATGTTGTTTTACAAGATGCATTGTTGCGAAGTATTGCAGTATTAGTAATAGCTTGCCCATGTGCAATGGGTTTAGCTACACCAACTGCTATAATGGTTGGCCTTGGCCGCTCTGCACGTAATGGTATATTAATTAAAGGTGCAACAACTGCCGAACAATTTGCAAAAACTTCCATTGTTGTTTTCGATAAAACAGGCACCATAACCACAGGTGATTTTAAGGTGACCAATTTTACTGCATTCGAATCAAATACTGAAGTGGTGAGTGGAATTATTTATGCACTCGAAAAACATTCATCACATCCCATAGCAGTTTCATTAATCAAACATTTTACTCCCAACGCGGATGTTCAGTTAAAAAATATCACTGAACAAAAAGGTGTGGGTATGTTTGGGGAAGATGAACAGGGTAATAAATATCAATTAATTTCCGGAACTGCCATCAACAATGTATTTGACATTATTTTATTACGCAATGAAGACCTAATGGCAGGTTTTAATATTCGTGATGAAATTAAAGATGATGCAGAAGCCGCTATTCAATATTTTAAATCTAAAGGGATAAAAACAGTTTTACTCAGTGGAGATAACAGCACGAAAGTAAATGAAGTAGGTGGCAAATTGAGTTTTGATATCGTAAGAAGTAATCAGCAACCGGCAGAAAAATTAATATTTATTGAAGATTTAAAAAAGGAAGGTCTGGTAACGATGGTTGGCGATGGCATTAACGACTCCCCTGCACTGGAAAAAGCTGATGTGGGGATTTCAATGAGTAATGCCTCGCAAATTGCTATTAATTCAGCACAAATTATTTTATTAAATGGCAAATTAAATAAGTTAGTTACTGCTCACCAATTAAGTGAACAAACATTACGCACCATAAAACAAAATTTATTTTGGGCGTTTTTTTATAATGTGATTGCCATTCCTTTTGCCGCTGTCGGGCTGCTCAACCCTATGATTGCAGCTTTGTCGATGGCATTTTCCGATGTTTTTGTAATTGGCAATTCCATTTTGCTCAAAACCAAAAAATTACGCTAAAACGTGAACAACACACCAAAAAAAATATCGGGAACCAACGCAATCCAATTATTCCAAATTGCCAGATACGGAGCATTAATACTCACTTCTGTTTTACTTACTAAAACAGGTATCGACACATCAGTAATCGGACATTATGAGAATTTTATTTTGTTGGCAGGCACCCTGAGTTTTTTTTGGGTAAATGGCCTTACACATACTTTTTTATCGGTGTATAATCAGCATGAAAACAAACGCAAGGTAATTGGTCAAACGGCCATTATTGTAATAGTCATGTCCATTTGCGTTGCCTTAGGTATGCTCATTTTTCGCACACCCTTAACAACATTGTTTGCATTCGATGATACGGGAAATGTGTTTTATTTATTGCTCTGTTATTTTATTTTTAATAACATTTCCTTTTTGTTGGATTATATGTTATTGGCTCGTAATAATGTAAAAGGGTTGTTGTGGTTGAGTGCCTACCATCTGGTGTTTCAGACTGCCCTAATTGCACTTCCTGCTTTTTATTTCGGCAGTTTCGAAACCATTATAACGGGATTATTAATATTTACAGGATGTAAATTTATCATTACTGTTTTCTTTTTGCTGCGCAATAACGAATACCAACCGGACAAGGCGTTTATTGTCATGTATTTACAAAAAGCATCTCCACTAATCATGGCATTTTTTTTAGGAGGCATGTCGATTTACGTGGATGGTATTATTGTAAATAATTATTACGACAAAGCCACATTTGCAACTTATCAATATGGCGCGCGTGAATTCCCGTTGTCGCTGTTGCTGGCAAATGCATTAAGTGCATCTATGATATTAAAAATCGGGCAGGACAATACGGCATTTGGCGAAGTAAAAAAGGCATCGCTCACATTAATTCATCGCTTATTTCCGGTGGGTATCGTTTTATTGATTGTAAGTCAATGGGTGTATCCGGTAGTATTTAATGCTACTTTTTCGGAGAGTTTTATTTATTTCAATATTTATATGTTATTGTTAGTTCCCCGTTTATTATTTCCGCATAGTATTTTGTTGGGATTAAATCAGCAAAAAACAATTTTGATGGCTTCGGTTGTCGAATTTACTTTAAATATTATTTTGAGCCTTACCTTATTACAATTTATGGGATTGCAGGGTATTGCCTTCGGAACCGTAATTGCATTTGTGGTCAACAAAACAATTTTACTGATTACGCTTAATAAACAAGGTATACCACCTTCCGCTTATATTCCGTTGAAACAAATAAGCACCTATAGTGTTATTTTAGTCATCGTATTTATTTTATTTACTTATGTAGTGTAGGCATGCAAAACAATAAATCGATATTAAACCATTTACTGCCATTAACCTTGCTAATAATAGCCCTGATAAGCATTTGGGGTTATACCATCGGTCATGGCAATAGTATACAATTGTTGCCTTACCTGCAATATATGCATGATGAAACCTTGTTTGCCAACGATTTTTTTATTCAGAATGCCATCCAAAATCTCCCCAACGAACGTTCGTTTTTCATTGCAATTTTACAACCATTTGCTGCTAATCCGGAATGGCCTGTTTTTATTTTATTTGTATTAACCACCTATTTGTTATTATATGCATTGCTGCAAATTGCGAATTCATTTTTAATGGATTACAGACTGAGTTATTTAGTATTATGTATTTTATTATTTCCCTTATTGTATCATACCCTTGGTTTAAATGAAATTTATTTTGGTGAACTCAATGCTAATTATGTCGCAGACGCTTTTTCTGCCTGGGCTATAGTTTTTGTGTTGCGCAAAAAAATATGGCTGAGTTATATTATGATGATATTGGCAACACTCATGCATCCGCTTGCAGGGTTTCATACCTTTTTGCTCATTACCGGTGCATTAATCATACAAGCAATCATCGCACGTAATATTAAACAGGTGCTTACCAATTATCTGTGGCCAATTGTGTCGTATTGCTTTACTGCCGGCGTTTATATCGTATTCCTTCAAATACGCCTGCATGATGCTGAATGGGATGAAGCCTCTTTTTTCCAGGCCTTTTTTGTGTTTAGAAATGCGCATCATTATATCCCAACCGCTTTCAGTACTTTGGATTGGAAAATACTCACCCCATTATATCTTTTACCCTTATTTGTTTTTTATAAACGCAATAATTTGTTGTTTATCATAACAGCGCTTATCATTATTGGTTGCGTGGTATATAGTTTTATTGTTTTAAACTACCACTCTCCTGCTGTTGCCACAGGGCAATGGTTTAAAACCACCATTTGGCTCGAATTATTTGGCGTTATAAGTATTGTATTGCTTTTACAAATGTTATTGCAAATAATTAACAAAACACAATTGACTACAGCAGTCCTTATCCTATTTTTATCAGGCATAGCCGCCTGGACCTTTTTAAAATTTCCGGGCATTCAAAAAATAAAAACAGATATTACCTACGAACTACCCTTCTACCGTAAAATGACACCGGAATTGGATATTGCCATCAAAGCCGGTGCCGTTACCGATAAAGATGCCTTGTTTATTACCCCTTGTGGTATTGATGAGCTGAAATATTATGGCAAACGTAGTTCGGTGGTGGACTACAAAGCACTCACCCATTCAAAAAGTTTTATAAAAGAGTGGACAATACGCTTCAACGATGTTTATCAAATTAATCCGTTAACGAGCGAAACCATTAGTTTTGCAGTCTTGGGCGAGGCTGATGGCGCTTATAAAACCATGCAACCCGAACAGGTAGAGATGTTGAAAGCCGTATACGGTATCACACATATTATCATGTTTGCAGAACAAAAGTTGCCATATCAGGTAGTTGCTCAAAATAGTTTGTATACAGTTTATGCATTATAATTAATTTTTACCATCACTATGCAACACGGAATTGCCTTTCAAAGTTTAATACCTATTCGCGCTAAACCTGACCACGCTTCAGAGCAAACTACACAATTGTTGTTTGGTGAAATGTATCATGTATTTGAACAGAAAGAAAATTGGTTGCGTATAAAAACAGTATTCGATAATTATGAAGGCTGGATGCATGAAAAACAACATTATCACCTCAGTGCTGTTGATGCAGAAAAATTATTAAAATCCCCAAAATCGGTTGCCGCTGAATTAGTGCAGACTGTTACGAATAACGATAAAAGTTTTCCTATTGTTATGGGTAGTACCTTATATGATTTTGATGGCATGAATTTTAAAATAGGCAAAGAAAAATTTGTGTATAGCGGTCAGGCCACCAACGAAAAAACAGGTTTACTCAATACCGAACATATCCGCAAATTTGCTTTAAAATTATTACACGCTCCTTATCAATGGGGCGGCCGCAGCCCTTTTGGCATCGACTGTTCAGGCTTAACACAAGTGGTGTATAAAGTATATGGCATCGATTTACCACGTGATGCTTATCAGCAGGCCGAAGCAGGAAAAATATTAAATTTCATTAATGAAGCACGCGAAGGCGATTTAGCATTTTTCGATAACGATGAGGACCGCATCACCCATACCGGTATTATTTTAAGTAACGACCAAATTATTCACGCATCGGGTGAAGTGCGAATTGATACTATTGATCATTATGGTATTTATAATAAATCGCTCAAAAAATATACGCATAAATTACGCTTGCTCAAACGTATAATATGATTATTCCTGATGCCCATCAAATTAAGCAGCTCGATGCCGCAACAATAGTTGCACAAAATATCCGCAGCAGCGATTTAATGGAAAGGGCCGCAAAAGGAATTACAAATTATTTATTACACGACAATCCTCATTTCGAATTTTTTATTATCAATTGCGGAACAGGCAATAATGGCGGCGATGGTTTATGTATTGCGCGACAATTATTACAAGCAGGTAAAAAGGTAAAGGTTAATATTTGTGGTAATGTGCAAAAATCTTCAGCCGATTTTGCCCTCAATTTTCAACGCCTTCAAACACAATTTCCATTAGCTATTCATATTATTTCATCTGCAGAAACCATTCCTTCCTTTGACTGCGATTGTCTCCTAGATTGTCTGTTTGGGACTGGTTTAAACAAATCAATTACTGGACTTCCGGCATTAATTATTGAAAAAATGAATGCGGCAGATGCCATTATTTTAGC
>DAORKJ010000028.1:0-5288 GCA_035439505.1 Chitinophagales bacterium | reverse complement strand
TCACAATTACAAAATGAACATCCTGAAATTATGTTCACTGCTTTTGAGAATATAAATTCAACCATTACAAATAAAAAAATAAATGCGGTGAGTATTGGTCCGGGTTTGGGAAATAGCTCATCAACGTTTCAAATTTTATCTGAACTTTTTCAAGCATATCGTCAACCTATTGTAGTGGATGCAGATGCATTAAATTGTATGGCAGAACATCCTGATTTATTAAATAATATACCTTCCAATGCTATTTTAACACCACATCCAAAAGAATTTGAACGTTTGTTTGGTACTTATCAGCAATGGTTTGAATTACCGGACATGATGATTCAACTAGCACAAAAATATCAGGTTATTATTTTATATAAACGTGCTTACACTATTATTGCTTGTCCTGATGGTAATGTGTATTTTAATTCTACAGGAAATGCGGGTATGGCAACTGCGGGAAGTGGTGATGTATTAACGGGTATTATCAGTGGATTATTGGCACAAGGTTTTGCACCTAAAGAAGCGGCTATTGCCGGTGTGTATTTACATGGTTTAGCGGGTGATTTAGCATTAGAAAATAATAATAACTCAAATTTAATTGCGACAGATATCATCCATCAAATCCCTTTAGCTAAGGCGATAATCATGGGTACTGAATAATGTTGAAATTATCGAAATGGTTCTCGCAAAGGAGCAAAGGAAAGTTTTCTATTGTATGTGCTAAATCGAAATAAAAAACCAATTCAAGCACGCAAAGTTTAATTCGGATAACATCTCATCATAAAATCTAGACACCATTCAATTCAAGAAATGTTTCTCGCTAAGGCGCTAGGTGAATTGTTTGTTTTATATAGTAAACCATTTCAAGCACGCAAAGGTCCAACTGCTTTACAGATCCGCATCTCCGTCTGAACCAAACGATAATTGTTGCACGCGGAGAAGGGAGGTAGCGGAGAATTAATAATATAAATTCAATGATAAATTAAATTGGTTTACCAGCTTTGCGCGCTTAAAAACAATCCATATCTCTCATCATATAATCCAAATAACTTAGCGCCTTAGCGAGAAAAGCTCCGCGCTTTCAGTCCGTTGAGGCGGGTGAACCAAACACATTATAAAATTCACGAAATGTTTCTCGCTAAGGCGCTAAGTGAATTGTTTGTTTTATATAGCAAACCATTTCAAGCACGCAAAGGTCCAACTGCTTTACAGATCCGCATCTCCGTCTGAACCAAACGATAATTGTTGCACGCGGAGAAGGGAGGTAGCGGAGAATTAATAATATAAATTCAATGATAAATTAAATTGGTTTACCAGCTTTGCGCGCTTAAAAACAATCCATATCTCTCATCATATAATCCAAATAACTTAGCGCCTTAGCGAGAAAAGCTCCGCGCTCTCAAAAACAAACCACATCGCTCATCATATAATCCCATCCCCTCCGCGTCTCCGCGTGAACCAACTGCGCCATGTTTGCGCAATCCCCATTTTCTCAATACCTTCAACCCATGCGAATTGTAGTTTTAACCGGAGCCGGAATCAGCGCTGAAAGCGGCATTCCCACCTTTCGTGGTGCCGGTGGTTTATGGGAAGGTCACCGCATTGAAGACGTAGCCTCACCCGAAGGGTGGAATAAAAATCCGGAACTTGTACTTGATTTTTATAATCAGCGAAGAAAAGGAATAAAAAATGCATTGCCCAATAGCGCACATATTGCACTTGCCGAATTAGAAAAGCAGCATCGTGTGGATATTATCACACAAAATATCGACGACCTCCATGAACGTGCCGGCAGCAAAAATATTTTACACTTACATGGTGAAATATTAAAAGCACGAAGCATAAAAAATCCCAATTTAATTACACCCATTAATGACGATATCCAAATTGGTGATGTAGCAGCAGACGGTGCACAATTACGTCCCCATATTGTGTGGTTTGGAGAACAAGTCCCTATGTTAGAAATGGCCATTCCATTAGTAGAACAAGCCGAAATATTGGTCATTATTGGAACCAGTATGGTGGTATATCCTGCAGCGGGATTATTACATTACGCTTCACCCGAAATTCCGGTATATGTTATTAATCCCGAAATACCCGAAATTTCGCGCAGAAAAAATATACATTTTATACAAAAAAATGCGGGTGAAGGTGTAAACGAATTTATTCGATTAGTTTTAACAAAATAATTATGTCACAAAATAAACAACCCTGGCAAACATTATCCAAAAAAATTATTTACGATAATCCGTGGATACATGTGGAAGAACATGATGTAATAAATCCCGGCGGATTACCTGCAATTTATGGTGTAGTGCAATTTAAAAATTATGCACTCGGTGTAATTCCCATCGACAACGAAGGAAATGTTTATCTCATAGGTCAGCACCGTTATCCGTTTAATGAATACACCTGGGAAATTCCCGAAGGAGGTGGTAATAAAAATGAAGACCCATTAGTCAATATTAAGCGGGAATTACGTGAAGAAGCCGGGTTAATTGCCGATACCTGGACACTCTTACAGGAAATTCATGTTTCTAATTCGGTGAGCGACGAATATGGGTATATCTACCTCGCCCAAAACCTCACCCCTTGCGACCCCGACCCGGATGATGACGAAGATTTAAAAATCCTGAAAATACCATTTGCCGTAGCCTATCAAATGCTGGAAGATGGAAAAATTAAGGATTCATTAACGGTTATTGCTTTGTTAAAAGCTAAAATTGTACTCGGATTATAGAAATTAATTACATTTACTCAAAAATAAACATATGGAAAATAACATACTCGACCAGGAACAAACCCAATACAGCGAAATTAAATACGCTGGATTTTGGGAGCGCGTTGGCGCATCATTAATTGATGGTTTAATTTTTTTACCGGTATATGGTTTAAGTTTTTACAATACCATGAATCTTAAAAATTTGGTCCTGGCATTGGTATTAGGATTTGTTTATCTGATTTACAAAATTTACATGGAAGGTGTAAAAGGTGCAACCATAGGTAAACGTGTAATGCATATCGTGGTAATTAACGAGCAAAACGAAAAAGCAACCATGAATCAGGTAATTGCGCGAAATAGTTTATATATATTAAATACGTTGGTAGGTATTTTTTCTACCGTTATGGTATTTAATGCAGCCGGATTTGAAGATGCGACCACGTTTATGGAAATAAGCACATTTCAGCAACAAAATGGCTCACCAATTGGGACTGTTGTTGGTGTTATTATTTTAATTTCTGTACTTGTTGTAGCATTCGATAAACACAAACAAGCATTACACGATAAAATTGGTAAAACCTATTGCGCTATCAGAGAGTAATTGTTGTTTCAACAAACTGAATAGCATATTTATCTGCTAACTCTTTTAAAACAGGATTGTAAATATCGGGTGTAACCGGAATTACAACTCCTGTTTTTTTAATGGCACCGGTTAAAATCATTTTTGTCGCAATTGCAGCCGGCAATCCCACCGTTTTTGCCATCGCTGTGTATACTTCATCTTTCCCTGTAGCCACCATGCTGGAGTAAATTCTGCGCGTTACATTATCCAATGTGTAGTCCATCACGTGCATCATCACACACATATCTTTATCGCCTGCTGCCAGCGACCATTTTTGCTCTAATAAATGTTGTAATATTTGTGCAGGAGAATATAATTTCGTTGGCTCAGGATTTTCAAAAACCGGTGTTTCATCAAACAATCCCAACCAATTTAATTTATCTAAAATAACCGTATCTGTAATACCTAAATAGTCAGCAAGTGCCTGACGAACATCAGTTGCATTGCCCGGTAAAAATGCCTGCGTAAACATTTTCCACGTAAATACATGCGCATTTTCCATGGTATAAGTATCATCCGTCATACCCAATTGCACAAACACATTCCACGCATCACAAAATCCGCGTTTGCGCAAAGTTCCTCTTACAATGGTTGCAGTATTTTCCAATCCGTAAATTTTTCTATACGCCAACGAATCGCGATTCGGATATCCTTCAAACTCACCATAATTCGGAATAGCTAAAATATCGTAACGCGAATATAATTGGTGATAAGGAATATATTTATACGTATTATCCTGCAAAAATTTTGCTGTGCCCTGACCGGCCAACACCACATTACGTGGGTTCCAGGTAAATTTATAATTCCATGGATTGTTATCACTTTCCGGCGCAATTAAACCACCGGTGTACGATTCAAAACAAGAAATAACACCACCTTTCGCTTTCACCTCATCAATTAATTGCATCGCACTCATGTGATCAATGCCCGGGTCGAGACCAATTTCATTTAATAAAATAATTCCCGCTTCAACAGCAGCTTCGTGTAAAGCACGCATTTCATCGCCCACATACGATGCCGAAACAAAATGTTTCTTTAATCGCACACAATCTTTCGCCACAACAGGGTGTAAAAATGCAGGCAGCAACGACACCACTATATCAGCTTCTGTTATACATTTTTCGCGAATACTATCGTCCTGCGAATTAAAATAAACCCCTTTTCCCCGGCTATTGCCGTTAATTTTCTGGGCAGCGAGTTCCGCATCCAGGTCGCCAAGAGTTACCGTAAAATCTAAAATTGCCGCTTGTTCGAGTAAATAATCAATCAACACCGTAGCCGATTTGCCCGCACCGAGAATAAGGATATTTTTCATAACTGAGCAGCAAAATTAGTATTTTCGTTGCAGAAACAGACGGGCATAAATCATGGAAAAAATAGCAATCAGTTGTATTCTCGAAGTATATCCTAACGTTGAGGCATTAAGCACTTGGCAGCAACAATTACTTGAAGCCGCCACCAAGGCCCTCGACACCGCCTATGCCCCCTATTCGCAATTTAAGGTGGGCGCAGCATTGTTAATGGACGACGACAGCATAGTAACCGGCAGCAATCAGGAAAACGCCGCTTACCCATCCGGACTGTGCGCCGAACGCGTAGCCTTTTTCACCGCAGGCAGCCAGTTTCCGGGTAAAATAATAAAAGCGGTAGCCATTACCACCTCCTATCCCCTCGAACAACCAATAGCCCCATGTGGCGCATGCCGTCAGGTAATGGCCGAATACGAACTCAAACAACAAACCCCCATCCAACTCATTTTAAGCTCCGGCGAAGGCAATATATACACCATGGCCAACTGCCGCAACATGCTCCCCCTCTACTTTTCAGGCGAATGGCTAAAAAAATAGTTGTTGGAGCAGCGCCTTCCCCCACGCCAAAACATACCCAACCAGCCCTCCGTTGCAACCCCTCGTCCGCCGAGGCAGAACTTCGGGGGTTTCCACTGCGGTCTGGGCTAGT
>DAORKJ010000027.1:4574-41113 GCA_035439505.1 Chitinophagales bacterium | reverse complement strand
AATGGGGTAGCAATTGACCCGGCTACAAGGAGACTTTATATAACGGACACACACTTTATAAATTGTTTTCAACTAAAATGACCAGATATGAAAAATTGTATTGTTTTGTCCATCCTCTTGAGCCTGCTCACAACAGCCCGGGCTCAGGAAAACACAGGTCCAACCCACCATTTTGGTATTTCTTTAGGTGCTAATTACCTCTTTCCTTTCGACAACGATTTAAATATCGGTGTGAAAGAAACCGGGTTTAATGGAAGTGCTACCTATACCCTGCAACAAGGTAAAATCGGTATCCAATTATCACCCTTTGCTAAATTACACTCAGGTGAGGATTTTGATGCGATGAAACAATATTATAAAGACAAAGGTGTAACACTCAATAGTTATAATAGTGGCTCTTATTTGTCTACAGGTATGGATGCAGGATTACAATTTATACTCGTTGACCATGGAAAATTACCGGTGATTAAAACTTATATCCAATATGGTATATCCAGTGTGCGCGTTCCTGAAATTAATTTTACCAGCGAGTCTGAACAGGACGGTAATGTAAATGTGCGTGCTGATGGCGGCTTAGGTTTAGGTTCTAACTTACAATTTGGTGTTGTTTGCGATGTATTAAAATCGAATAATACCATTTATAATGTAAAACTCGGCTTTATGCAGGAAACAGCAAATGTGGCGGTTCCAACTTCAACTAATGTTGAGTCACAATCCGAAACCATTCGTTCGGTAGAAATGTTTGAATGGAGGTCGTTTTCTGCATTCCTCAATCTTTCTGTTTTCTTCGATTTATAATCTATTTTACACTCAAAAAAATTCCTACATAATTTTTTATCAAAATCAATAAATCCTCCTTATCAATAAAATCTAAAAGGTACGGTGTGAAATTTTTCTTTTTGATTGCACCAGTAGTAAAATATGAAGTAGTCGCGATGATTCCTATGTTGGCACCTTCAGTTAGAATTACATTTTTAAATTACAGAATAACTTCAACACCCACTGTATTCATGGAATCGATGCAGATTTTATTTAATTAAGGGCTTGTGTTTTGGGAATTGCTAATTCAGCTAGTTGAAGTAAGTTGGTTTTGAAAAGTTGATTTAAAAACAGTTAATTGATTTTAATAAATGGAAGTGATGCTACAGTATTGTTAAATGATAGCCGAATGGTATATACCCCTGCAGGAAGCTTGATGATTGAAATGCTGTTATTATTTGCATCCCATTCACCTGTAAATAAAATCTGTCCAATCGACGAAACAAATTCAAACTCACCGCTGCCAAGTATATTTGAGGTGATGTTAATGACGTCAAAAGAAGGATTTGGAGAAATTGAACAAATAATATTTTTTATATTTTCAATTGATAACCCTTCATCCGCCACCTGATCACAGTCATCATCTAACCCATTTAATAATTCAGTTGCACCAGGGTAAATATCCGGATTGGTATCATCACAATCGGTGTTATCTAATACATAACCTTCTGGTAGTTCACAGGAAATGGAATCGATTAAAATATTACCAAAATTATCACTGTCGATATCGGCGTATGATTGAATAAAAGCTACATTATCATCCACCAATCCATCACAATCATCATCTAAGTAATTACATAATTCTGTTGCACCAGGATAAATAGTTGCAAGAGTGTCATTACAATCAAGATTATTTGATACATAGCCAAAAACTGTTTCTAAGCAAGTATCAATACCTGCATCTGGGTTGCCATAAGTATCACCATCTACATCGGCAAAAAATGTATATAAAGTAAGCCCTTCATCAATAGCTACATTGCAATTATCGTCTATGCCGTTGCATGTTTCAATTATAAGTGGGTTTATTTCTGCATTTAAATCATTACAATCAAAGCTATTTTCAACATAACCTACTACAACTGAACAGGAAATTGAATCAGTTCCGGTAGCGCCAAACAAATCAGCATCTGCATCTAAATAATAGGTGGTGAATGTGGCATCTTCATCAAAAAGACCGTTGCAATTATCGTCGATGCTGTTGCAAATGTCAGTTAATGTTGGATGAATATCGGGGTTTAAATCGTTGCAATCTGTGGAGTCGAACACATAACCTGCGGGCATGTTGCAGGAAATAGAGTCATCCGTTAAATCACCGAATCCATCACCATCTGTATCTGCAAAATATTTGTCATAACAAACATTTAATTTTACTGTCCACATATCTGAGCCACCCCCGTTTTCAGAAACATAGCCATCTGAAGAGTATGAAGTGCCAGTAATTATAAATTGATTTTCGTCAAGAAATAATCCTGCGTATGCTCTATCATTAAGTGAACCACCAAGTGATTTTTGAAAAACAAGATTTAAATTAGTATCAACCTTTACAGCCCACCAATCAGCATATCCAATAGCCCCAAAATGTTCAGTAAGGTCTCCGTTAATAGAGCCTGAGGCGCCTGTCAATAAAATCGTAGAAGAATTGATTGTATAAATGTCGTCAAAAATTTCAAAGTTACTGCCACCAAAACACTTCTGAGATATGAAGTCTCCATCTTGATTTAATTTTAAAACCCACCCATCCTGAAATCCATGATTCCCAGAAACATCAAAATTATTTGAAAAAGTGGTACCGACAAGAAAAATTGAATTTTCCATAATCGACATGGAATAACCTATGTCAGTCTCAGATCCGCCAAAAGTTTTAGACCAAATTATTTCACCATCCGTATTCACTTTTAACACCCATAAGTCTGTGCTTCCTTTATTTTCTGGTACATCACCACCTGTAGATGCTGAATAACCAATCAATATAAGATTTTCAGAATCATCTAAAACAATTGAGTAACCGGTATCATCGTAAATACCACCATAAGAATTTGTCCAAATCAACTCTCCACCAATATTAATTTTAGCAAGTAACAAATCGCTAGTAGATTCAGTCCCATGGTGGTCATTTATATCACCATTAATAGATCTTGAATCTCCTACAACTAAGTAGCTGCCATCATTAGACTGAATAATATCACTCGCCCTATCATGGGAAGTTCCACCAACAGCTAATTGCCATTCAAGTTCACCGGTATCACTAATTTTAATAACCCAAAAGTCTGAATTTCCATGAGCACCTGTAATATCTCCATCGCTTGCGTATGTCTCGCCAGCAACAACATAACCTCCTTCAGATGAATTTATAATTGCATGTGCCAATGAGTATTCATTACCTCCGTAACATTTACTCCATAGTATCTCTCCCGCACTGGTTATTTTTACAATTACGAAGCCAGTATATTCACCACAATCAAAAAAATCTGCTGCTAATGGTCCTCCTCTGCCTACTACAAGGAAATTTGAATCGGCTGTTGCAATAATGTCAAATGCTTCTTCATAAATTATCCCTCCAAAACTCTTTTCCCACTCAACTTCTAAAGCTTGTGCTTGTGCTATTATTGTTGAGATAATTTGCATTAATATTAAATGTAAAAACTTCATTTTCAATCAGTTGGGATTTAAGGGGTTAAAATTTCAAGCAAAATACAAATTTTTCACAAGAGTTCAAATAAATTTTCTACCTTCAATGAATTAATTAACCATTTAAATACATAACTATGAAAATCAAACATGCAATGTATGTATTGTTAATACTTTCAGCAATACTAAGTATGCAAACTTTGGCTTACCCCACAGAACCTATTAAATTCTCCTACGAGAATTACTTAACAAGTCTTATAGAGTCTGAAAATTTCGCCTTACCAGATACATCGGTTCAGATTGAAGAAGGAGATACCATCGCAAAATACACGGCTGGAGGTGATAGTGTCTATGTTCTTTATGAAGACTCAATCCCTGACTCATCCTTTAATATGGCTTGGGAAATTCCATTTCCGACAGAGCATATGATTATTGAACTCACTAATCATCATTTACCTGTTGAGGAAGGATTGTTTGGGATAAATGTAACAGATATGTTCCAAACAAAATTTGCGAATGAGGATGAACTACCTACAATTTATGGTACCAATCCTGACCCATGGGATTACTTAAGTCAATTGCAGCCAAAAATATTAAGGTTCCCTTCCGGTGCAGGTGGTAAATTTTATCAACCACTAGGTTCAATACGTACCAATCCTGATGACCCTGATGTTGGATTTATAAATGGTGGCTATGGAATAAATATTGATGAAGTTATTAAGTTTTACGATGCTACCGCAACTGGGGTAGGTGACGCCCCTTTTTTATTCGATCCACCAGGTGATCCTGGTTACATTTCAATAACAGATGATATGGGTGATAATAATTGTGATAATTGCATTCTTTGAATGGATGATAGCCACACTTCAACCTTTGAAGATAACTACACTAAGTGGGACGATCAACCAATCATTGATCCGACAGGTATTGTTGAGCCTTCAGACATGGGTCCTGACCTTTATGTCAATCAATTTATAAGACTGGTAGAAAAGATTGAATTAGAAAACTCCCTTTTACTTGGATACACTTATGTTGTTGATGTAGTAGTTTGTTTAAACATTTCAACTCAAACAGCTACAGAGGCCGTGGAGCTAATAGATTACTTATTAGAATCAGGAATTAATGTGGTTGCTGTTGAAATAGGTAACGAAGTGTACTTTGATTGGGGTAGACAAATGATGGGATTTACGGATCACTTAAATCCTCCATTAGGACCAACAAGTGATGTTAGTCCTTTTATCCATTATTGGGATTATATAAATGGTTTTGAATATACGGACGGAGATTCTGGTGTTGATCCCCTGGATGGTGAATACGGAGATGAAGATGTTGATTTAGATCTTGCCTCAGTACTACCTACTGACGTATTACTTGACCATGATTATATTACTGCAATTAACACAGCATTTCCAGATATTAAGATTGGCTTACCCGGTGAAAATTTTAATCAGTGCGAGGAAGTGGGATGGGATACACCGTTTATTGTAGACGACCCCGATGATGAAAGACTATTTTTACCTGGTGGACCTGAACCAGAGTGCAATTGCGATTACTCTGATTGGAATATAGATATGGAAACAAAGTTTGATGAGGAAATAGGAGCCGGAGAAAGTGCAGGCCCAAAATTTGATGCAATAATATTACATACTTATTATAATGCCGGAAATGCATATGTTGACTGTCCTGACAATACTAACTGGCAAGTTGCGGCAACAGAACCAACATTCGTTGGAGGAACACCATTTGAGGACCAATGGACAAATTCACCTTTTGACCCAAATATCGGGACATTATTTGAAGGTATTGCTGGCATTGCCACTAACCCTGATGGTGTTGGAGTACCTGAGTACCAAATTGGAAACTTTAAAGAATTCACCCGTGATAGAATAAAATATGCTTACGACCAACATGCAATAAATTTAAACTTCCTAGATGGAGCCCCTGGCAGTACTAAAGAAATTTGGATTACTGAATATAATATTTCTCCAAAGACGAGTGGTTTAACAGCGGAGGATGATGAATCTTTTACTAATATGGTACCAAACACCTTTGCGCACTGTGTCGCATTACAAAATTGGATGCTCTGGCACGTTAAGTCCTATTATGATTCCGACTACAAACCTGGGATTGTTACAATGGCAACAACGCAAGCCTTTATCGGTGGAAATGCTATAGATTATATGACACCATCTAATCGCAATGACCAAGTAGAATTAGAGACTCCAAACCCAGAATTGACTTGCACATCAATCGAATACTCAGATGTTGAGAATTACTTTGTAAGAAGAGCTTCATATTTTACAGCACAACTACTTAATAACATTCACACTCTAGACCTTAACTATGAAAAAACATTTATAGGAATGTATAGCCAAAACAACAATATTGCACCAACAACATTTGTGCAGCTAGACAATGATGGTGAACCAATAAATGTGTATGTCTTTTATACAAACATTAAGCAAACTACGCAGCGTTATGCTATTGACCCGGCTGATATTTATTTATCCATTGAAGATGCTGGGGGTGTGGAATTAGGCGCAGCAACAGTATATGCCTTGAATCCTAGTCAACTATATTCCACCTCTGGTCGCAATCAAATGTTTTATGAACCCATCAACGAAGCTTATGGCTGTGCCCCTGTATTACCAGATTCACCCTATGTTTTTGAGATAACAGATACGTGGACAGGTTTAAGCGGTATTGGCTGCCCAGGTGGTTTTACGCCACCACCAGGCGGAGTTTGCGTTACAGTGCCTGCTACGTCTGCTGGTTATTTTGTAATTCCGATCATGCCATACGAAAGGAAGGGAGAAATCGCTTCAACATTTAGATTGTATCCCAATCCAGCTGATGATTTTTTTGTAATTGAAAAAACTTCAACAAATGAAAATGTTAGCGATGATTTTACAATGAGAATCTATTCAACCTTTGGAACTTTAGTGATAGAATCGTCAATACGCTCAGGTGAAATGGTTAACACAGATATTTTATCTTCTGGCATGTATACAGTTGTTATTATTGATTCAAACAACAATGCTTCTACTTTGAAATTTTCTAAAATGCAATAAAATAAACCAACTGTTACTTAAGTGGGGGCTGTCTCAAAAGATGAGGCAGCCTCTTTTTTATTCATGAGCTGTCTGAGTAATATTAGTTTAAGCAATTCTAAACATATGCTTTTATTGATTTTTGAGACCGTCTTTTTTTGACTGGAATAGGATATTAAAAAACTTCATCTACAATAGTGCGCATCGCATCAACATTGCCCATGGTATAATAATGGATACATGGTGCACCTGCAGCAACTAATTCCTGCGATTGCTGAATACACCATTTTACACCTGCTGCTTTTACCGCTTCAGGCGTTTTGCAATTATCTATTTCATCGCTCAAAGCTTCAGGAATGTCGACATGGAATGTACGTGGAATACTATGAATTTGTGATGCTGCGGTGATAGGTTTTATACCCGGAATAATAGGAATGTTAATACCTTCTTCACGACACTTTTTTACAAAATCAAAATATTTCTGATTGTCGTAAAACATTTGTGTTACTATATAATCAGCACCTGATTCAACCTTTTGTTTTAAGAAACGTAAATCACTTTTTAAATTCGGACTCTCAAAATGTTTTTCAGGATAACCGGCAACACCAATATTAAAATCGGTTTTGTAACCCTGAATACTGTCTTCCTCTAAATAGATACCATTATTCATGTTCACCACCTGTTTCACCAATTCACTTGCATATTTATGCCCACCGGGTTCAGCAATAAAATCACGCTCATTTTTCGAAGCATCACCGCGTAATAATAAAACATTATCAATACTTAAATAACTTAAATCGATTAATGCATCTTCTGTTTCTTCTTTGGTAAAACCACCACAAATTATATGTGCTACCGCATCAATTTTATATTTAAATTGGATAGCGGCACATATACCAACCGTTCCCGGGCGCTTTCGAATAAATACCTTGTCGAATCTGTCATCGCCACGTTTCTTATAAATGTATTCGCTTCTGTGATAGGTAACATTAATAAACGAAGGATTAAATTCGATTAAGTGATCTAATACATCATAAATCCCCTTTATACTTTTGCCTTTTAATGGAGGTAAAATTTCTAACGACAACAAGGTTTTTTCGGCCTTGGCTAAATGTTCGGTAACTTTCATTGATACTAACTGCCTGTTTAATCCATCAGCAACACTGCTAATAAACCATAAAGATAGGAACGCATGATTTTATATTCAAGCACTGTAATACACTTCGCTGATTATTGCACAATAACGCTTCCTGCTCCCACAAACAAATGCCTATCTTTGACCCATGAATATCCTACTTTTAGGTTCCGGCGGCCGTGAACATGCTTTGGCATGGAAAATAGCCCAATCACCTGATTGCACTAAATTATATATCGCTCCGGGTAACCCCGGAACTGCTGAGCTTGGAACGAATGTCCCAATAAAACCTACCGACTTTGATGCGTTAAAATCGTTTTGTTTAAACAATCAAATCCAAATGGTTGTGGTTGGTCCCGAAGACCCTCTGGTGCACGGTGTAGTAGACTTTTTTGAACAAGATGCTGCTGTTAAACATATTCCGGTTATTGGGCCTAATAAAATTGCTGCACAAATGGAAGGAAGTAAAACCTTTGCCAAAGCTTTTATGTTGCGCAATAACGTACAAACTCCTGCCTATCGTGAATTTAATCAATCAAATACCGAAGAAGCAATTCAGTATGTCAAACAACACAGTATGCCGGTGGTATTAAAGGCAGACGGACTTGCAGCCGGTAAAGGTGTAGTAATAAGTAATACACCTGATGAAGCAGCAAACGAACTACAACTTATGATGGGTGGAAAATTTGGTGATGCCGGTAATAAGGTTGTTATCGAACAATTTTTACATGGTATAGAACTTACCGTAATTGTTTTAACCGATGGTAATTCTTATATGATTTTGCCTCCATCTAAAGATTATAAAAGAATTGGAGATGGTGATACAGGATTAAATACCGGTGGCATGGGTGCCGTTTCTCCGCCTCCATTTGCGACAAATGATTTTATGCAAAAAGTAAAATCAAAAATTATTGAGCCAACACTTGATGGTTTAAAAAAAGAAAATATTCATTACAAAGGTTTTTTATATTTCGGATTATTTAATTGCAATAATGAACCTTATGTGATTGAATATAATGCGCGTATGGGTGATCCCGAAACACAGGTCATAATGCCGCGTATTAAAAATAATATTGTTGAATTATTTACTGCTGTAGCTAATGGCACTTTACATACCAAAACATTAATTACGGATGAACGTGCTTGCACAACTGTAATTCTTGCCAGCCATGGTTATCCTGAAACATTTGAAAAAGGATTCCCCATTACCGGATTAGAAAATACCGAAAACTGTATGGTATTTCAGGCAGGAACCGGTTTGGGTAATAATGGCGAATTGGTTACATCCGGTGGCAGAGTAATGGCCGTATCGGCATATGGAAACGATTTGGCAGAAGCACTGCGCAATTGTTATATCAATGCAGGAAGAATTTATTATGATTCCCGTTACTTCAGAAGAGATATTGGATTCGACGTCATGTAAATTTAATTCCTACTATTTTATTTGTTGCGATTTAAATTGAGGTCGACTAGTTGCTCAATTGCTACTTGTTGTCAATCTAGTAAAATACATATTTGAAACGAATTGTGTTTGGCTAATCTTAATTAAGGATTATTGTTACCTGTAGTTTTATTAGGTGTGACCAAATACTTTATCCTTGTTTGTAAAATCCGGGGTTATACTTTCTCCGTATATCTCTCCAACAAACAAACAACAATGAAAACTTTTTTATTCGCAGCAATCACAGCAATACTTTTTGCAAGTTGTTCAAAACAAACAAACTGTATTGGCAGCGATTGCGTGTTGCCTGAAGCAGCTATCGCCATCGACTCAGTAACAAACAATGGTATTTTCGTTCGTTTACCCAATAATGAAGGTGGCTTTTTTGCCTGCACTTTGGAACTGGCTTCCCATATCAATCAGGATGAATTTTTAGCGGCTGTTTCGGCTTATACCACTGCATCACCGGTTCCGGGTAGCGAAACTCAAACAATGCCCATGCTTAAAGTATATTATGTTGCAGAGGACCAATCCTATGTGCGCGAAAATGCACGATATATTCATGCCTCAAATAATAAACTGGAAATTATCAGTTACGGAAATAACCTTGAAACCGACTGATTTAATAATGATAAGTGTTTTGTGTTAATACAATTTTTAGCTTGGTTGAATTAGAAAAAACCGCATTCTTCATGCGGTTTTTTGTATTTTATATGTATTTACATACATTTTTTCCCGAATCTATTAAGATTCTGTTGCCTCCTAAAAACCTTATCCGGTAAGGGTTTTGGCAGCATCTCTTTCACTTATTAATACCCCTCTCTTCTCGGAAATGCCATTTTTCTGTCCCGTTTTCCACGCAACTTTTCCCGGTTCACTGCCGTTTTACCTTTCAAACAACAACAAATTCAACAAACAAAAATTTAAACGTATGAAAAAAATAATCTTAATGTCCGGCATTGTATTATCAGTATTTATGATGCCCTCTTGTTCTGACGACTCCTTAGATGATGTAACTGTAACCGAAGCTGAAGCACTTGCAGGTGGTTCGTGGAAAGTGGTTTATTATTTCGATAATGGTGACGGTGTTAGTAATGATTTTGACGGCTATACTTTCGAAATTAATGATGACGGAACTCTATCTGCCAGCAAAAGCGGAACAACGTACACTGGAACCTGGATGGTGAAAAGCAGCGATGATGATCCTGATTACGATAAAGAAATTGAATTTACCATAACAGGCAACAAACAAATGGACGACCTGGATGGCAGCTGGTTAATTGCAGAATTAACTGATTCGTCGATGAAACTCAAAGACGATACACCATCTGAAGAAATTCATTTCGAAAAAATATAATCCTTACTGTAGTTTTCATAGGTCAATCATATTATTTTCACCTGGATACAATAAGTGACAAGCATATTGAGTTATTTTAACAGTCAGGAAGTTATTTTGACTTTAAAATAAAGGAGGTGCTGAAAATGAATTGATTGCGAATGTGACATGCTGCCTTAGGCGCCCATGCAACGACATACCGCTAAAATCCATTTAATTTACAGACAACAAAACAAGCTTATTATGAGAAACTTAAGAATCCTTCCAGTAGCCGTGATTGCAATGGTATTAATTACTTCTTGCACTAAAACCGATATGAACACCATTTCCATTGCTGAAGCCGAAAGTATAATTCCGGGTTCGTACAAAGTGACCGATTTTGCCGGTGTTGGCGACTTATCACAATATCAGGACTACACTTTTGAATTTTTAAGTAATGGCGATATACGTGCAACTAAAGGTGCTGAATCGTATACAGGTAGCTGGGATATTACCAATGTTGCAGATGCTACTTACGACAAAGAAGTGTCAATTACCATTGCCGGAAACGAGCAAATGGATATGTTAAACCATAGCTGGTTTGTGAAAGATGTGACAGATGTTACGCTCAACCTTGTAGATGACACTGCTACAGAGGAATTTTTGTTTATTAAAATCTAATCTGACGATAACGTGAAATGGTTCAGCCGGAGGGCTGGACCATTTTTTTTACCGTTTTTATCAAACAAACGTTTGGTAAATTCAAAAAAGCCAATATCTTTGTTCTATGCCGGTTAAAAAAGTAGAAAAATTCGATATCATTAAACAGGCCCTCAACCTGTTTAGAACGCAAGGTTACCATAAAACTACCATGGCTAACATCGGTGATGCTTGTGGTTTGTTAAAAGGAAGCGTATACCACTATTTTTCATCTAAAGAAGATTTGATGCGTGAAGTACTTGAAGTGCTTCGTGACCATTATCGCGATAAGGTATTTATTTATGCATACGACGAAACAAAATCAGCTTTTGAAAGACTTCGTTTACTCGGTGAAAAAAGTATTGAAGTATTTGTGAATGGAGAAGGTGCCTGCCTCATGGCAAATATCGCAATGGAAACAAATGATGTGGTTCCTGAATTTCGCAAACCTATACGCGATTTTTTCGACGAATGGGTTAATGCACTCGCTTTTATTTATAGCGATAGATATAGTCAGGAAGCCGCCAGGATTTTTGCGCAAGAATCAGTTTGTGCAATTGAAGGCGCTGCCATGATGATGCGCATTTATAACGATAAAAATTATTTGCTCACTGCACATGCTATGATTATGGGCAAATTCGAAAAAGCAGATAAAGAAGCTTTAATCAGCAGTAAATAATAATACTGGGGTTAAATTAAAATAATAGGTAATAATTAATGTTGTGTTTTAAATATTGAATCAATGAACAGAATAATTAAAAAGGTTGCAGTTTTAGGTTCGGGTGTTATGGGAAGCCGCATCGCATGCCATTTTGCCAATATCGGCGTTCAAGTGTTACTGCTTGACATTGTGCCTTTGCAACTTACCGATGAGGAGAAAAAAAATCCAACGCTGCGCAATAAATTGGTAAACGATAGTTTGCAAGCAGCTATTAAACAAAATCCTTCTCCGGTATATGCACAAAAAGTAATTAAACAAATTACAACCGGTAACTTCGACGACGACCTGCAAAAAATAAAAGATGTTGATTGGATTGTTGAAGTTGTTATCGAAAATCTTGAAATAAAACAACAACTGTTCGAAAAAGTTGATGCGCTCCGTAAACCGGGAACATTAATTACATCCAACACATCAGGCATTCCAATTCACCAAATGATAATTGGAAGAACTGATGATTTTAAACAACATTTTTGTGGAACTCACTTTTTTAACCCTCCTCGTTATTTGAAATTATTGGAAATAATTCCTTCTCCGGATACCGATCAACATGTAGTAGATTTTTTAATGGATTACGGCGATCGCTTTTTAGGAAAAACTACGGTATTATGTAAAGACACGCCTGCATTTATTGCCAATCGTATTGGTGTGTTTAGCATTATGGCGGTGTTTAATGTGATGGAAAAATTGGGGTTGAGTATAGATGAAGTTGATGCATTAACAGGCCCAATTAGCGGAAGACCAAAATCGGCAACTTTTAGAACTGCCGATGTTGTTGGTGTCGACACGCTAGTTAAAGTTGCTAAAAATACTTATACCGATTGTCCAAATGATGAAAGCAGAGATATGTTTATTGTGCCTGCTTACGTAGAAAAATTAATAGAAAATAAATGGCTGGGCGATAAAACCGGAAGTGGTTTTTTCAAAAAAGTAAAAAATCCGGAAGGAAAAAGCGAAATACATGTCCTCAACTTAAAAACGTTTGAATATACGCCCTCTGTTAAAGCAAAATTTGCCACACTTGATGCTGCTAAACAAATTGATGATGTAAAATCAAGAATCAAAGCCTTGCATCATGGCACCGATAAAGCCGGTGATTTCTATCGCAATGTTACAGCACTGGTTAATAAATATGTATCATATCGAATTCCGGAAATTGCTGATGAATTATATAAAATTGACGATGCAGTTAAAGCCGGTTTTGGATGGGAATTAGGGCCATTTGAAACATGGGATGTACTCGGCGTAGAAAAAACTGCTCAAATGATGGAAGCCAGTGGTTTTGCTCCGGCAGCATGGGTGAAAGAAATGACCGCTGCAGGTAATAAATCATTTTATATTACGGAAAATGGAAAACGAAAGTTTTATGATGTAGCTACAAAATCATACAAAGATATTCCGGGTGCTGATGCATTTATTTTGTTAGATAATTACCGCACACAAAAACCGGTATTTCAAAATGCAGGCGCTACTTTGTTTGATATTGGTGATGGTATTTTAAATCTGGAATTTCATACCAAAATGAATGTTATTGGTAGCGAAATTTTGGAAGCTATGCATAAATCAATCGACATAGCGGAAAAAAATTATCGCGGATTAGTAATAGGTAACGATGCAGCCAATTTTTCTGCCGGCGCAAATATCGCGATGATGCTGATGCTCGCAATTGAACAGGAATATGACGAACTGGATATGGCAATTCGTTATTTCCAAAATACAATAATGCGTGTGCGTTATTCCGGCATTCCGGTTGCCGTTGCACCACATGGTTTAACACTCGGTGGTGGATGCGAAATGACAATGCATAGCGATGTTGCCGTTGCCGCAGCAGAAACATATATCGGATTAGTAGAAGTAGGGGCCGGATTAATTCCTGCCGGTGGAGGAACTAAAGAATTAGCTCTTCGTGCAAGTGATAAATATTTTAAAGGCGATATCGAAATTCCAACATTACAGGAAATGAGTTTAAATATTGCCATGGCTAAAGTGGCCACCAGTGCACGTGAAGCTTTTGATTTAGGCATTTTAAGAAAAGGGATTGATATAGAAGTAATGAACAGCAATCGTGTAATTGCCGATGCAAAAAATGCGGTGTTGGAATTAGCGAATAATGGATATACTCCTCCGCAACAACGCAGCGATATTAAAGTTTTAGGACGAAGTGCACTCGGAAGTTTTTATACCGGCATCGCGTCAATGCGCATGGGTAATTATATTTCTGCCCACGATGAAATGATTGCGAAAAAAGTGTGTTATGTAATTTGTGGTGGCGATTTAAGTGCACCTACAGAAGTGAATGAACAATATTTACTGGATTTAGAACGCGAAGCATTTTTATCCCTCCTGGGTGAGAAAAAAACATTGGAGCGTATGCAGTTTATTTTAAAAACAGGTAAACCTTTAAGAAATTAATTATAACAATTAATACCATTTATTATGCAAGAAGCGTATATCGTTGCAGGATTAAGAACAGCAGTTGGCAAAGCACCAAGAGGATTATTTCGTTTTACCAGACCGGATGATTTGGCTGTTGAAGTCATACGACAATTATTATTAAAAGTTCCTCAACTAGATCCTGCCCGTGTGGAAGATTTAATTGTTGGTAATGCGGTACCTGAAGCAGAACAGGGATTACAAATTGGTCGTATGATTGCCGTTCGTGCATTGCCATTAACTACCGGTGGGATGACGGTTAACAGATATTGCGCAAGTGGTGTTGAAACCATTGCAATTGCAACAGCAAAAATTAAATCAGGTATGGCCGATTGTATTATTGCAGGTGGTGTAGAAAGTATGAGCCTGGTGCCAACTGCAGGTTGGAAAGTGGCATTAAATTATGAAACTGCAAAAGAACATCCTGATTATTATGTGGGTATGGGATTAACTGCCGAAGCAGTTGCACAACAATTTAATATTAATCGCACCGATGCCGACCAATTTGCTTATGAATCACATCAAAAAGCAATTCATGCCATCGAACAGGGATATTTTAAAGATGATATTGCACCAATTGAAGTAACAGAAGTATATGTCAACGAAAAAAATAAACGCGCAGAAAAAAAATATACAGTTACTACCGACGAAGGTCCGCGAAAAGATACTTCACTTGAAGCGCTCGCAAAATTAAAACCTGTTTTTGCTAATGGTGGAATTGTTACTGCCGGAAACTCATCACAAACTTCCGATGGTGCCGCGTTTGTAATTGTTATGAGCGAACGAATGGTAAAAGAATTAAATCTGCAACCAATTGCACGAATGGTAAGTTGCGCTACAGTTGGCGTTGAACCTCGTATTATGGGAATAGGTCCTGTTGCTGCAATTCCTAAAGCGTTAAAATTGGCTGGTATGCAATTAAGTGATATTGATTTAATCGAATTAAACGAAGCATTTGCTTGTCAGGCTTTAGCAGTAATTCGCGAAGCTGGTCTCGACCCGGCAAAAGTTAATATTAATGGCGGCGCAGTGGCTTTAGGTCATCCGCTTGCATGCACAGGAACAAAATTAACAGTACAAATTGCTGCCGATTTAAAACGTTTAAATAAAAAATATGGAATGGTAACTGCTTGCGTAGGCGGTGGCCAGGGAATTGCCGGAATTTATGAACGAATTAATTAATTAATTGAATTTTATAAACTTATAAATATTAACTGTCATGGCTGAAATTACAGAAAAAACAATCACCCTTAAAGGCGGTGAATTCCTTATTAAAGATGCAACACCTCAGGATATCTTCACTCCCGAAGAATTGAATGATGAACAATTGATGATTAAACAAATGACAAAAGATTTTGTGGATACTGAAGTTATTCCCAACCTCGATCGTATCGATAATCATGAACCGGGATTAATGGCATCGCTTTTAGATAAAGCCGGTGATATCGGAATTTTAGGATTGCCAATTCCGGAAGCCTATGGTGGATTTAATAAAGATTTTAATACCATTTCTGTAGTAACTGAAATGACAGGAACTGCACATGCGTTTTCTGTTGCTTATGGCGCTCAAAGTGGAATTGGTACATTGCCAATTTTATATTTCGGAACAGAAGCACAAAAACAAAAATATTTACCCGGCTTGGCATCAGGAAAATTACATGCCAGTTATTGTTTAACCGAACCGGGTTCAGGTAGTGATGCTTTGGCTGCAAAAACCACTGCGGTGCTTAGTGCAGATGGCAAAAATTATTTACTGAACGGACAAAAAATGTGGATTACCAATGCCGGTTTTGCAGATATTTTTACCGTATTCGCAAAAATTGATGGTGAAAAATTTACTGCATTTATTGTTGAAAAAGGTGCACCCGGCTTTACCATTGGTGTGGAAGAAAAAAAGATGGGTATTAAAGGTTCTTCTACTTGTCAGATATTTTTTGAAAACACACCTGTTCCTGTTGAAAATGTGTTAGGTGAAATAGGTAAAGGTCACCTTATTGCATTTAATATATTAAATATTGGCCGTTATAAATTATGTGTTGGTGTATTAGGTGGTGCTAAAGCGCTAATTGATATATCTGTAAAATATGCTAACGAAAGAATTCAATTTAATGTGCCTATTTCATCTTTCGGGGCAATTAAATATAAATTAAGTGAACAGGCGGTTAGAACATTTGCTGCATTAAGCGCAACTTATCGCACCAGTGATTATATCGACAAAAAAGAAAAAGAATTATTAGCACAAGGTGTGAGTTTTGAAAAGGCGTTATTAGGTGCTGCTGAGGAATATGCGATAGAATGTGCAATGTTGAAAGTAATCGGCTCAGAAGTATTGGATTATGTAGTTGACGAATGTGTACAAATTCACGGAGGTAACGGATATAGTGAGGAATACCCTGCAGCACGCTCTTACCGTGATGCACGTATTAACCGCATTTTTGAAGGCACCAACGAAATTAATCGCCTGCTTACTGTTGATATGTTATTGAAACGTGTTATGAAAGGTCAGCTCGACATGATGGGCCCGGCAATGGCTGTTCAAAAAGAATTAATGGCTATTCCGGATTTTGGTTCAGGTGATGAAGGCTTATTTGCTGCTGAAGGAAAAGCACTCAAAAACATGAAAAAAGCATTTTTTATGGTGGCAGGAGCTGCTGTTCAAAAATTAATGATGAAATTAAAAGATGAGCAGGAAATATTAATGTGTGCCGCTGATATGATGAATGAAATTTATTTAGCGGAATCAATGTTGTTACGTGTGAAAAAACTTACCGATACCAAAGGAGAGGCAGCAACTGCCATTTACCGCGATATAGTAAATGTATTTTATACCGATAGCATCGACAGGCTCAATAAAGCAGGTAAAACAGCAATCGCTTCATTTGCTACCGGCGATGAATTGCGTATGATGTTACTCGGATTAAAACGATTTACGAAATATGAAATTCACAATACTACCGAAGCACGCAGAAGAATTGCTGATAAAATGATTGCAGAAGGAGTGTATTGTTATTGAAGAAGTAAGTAGGTAATTAATTAAAAGCCAACACCAATTTTGTGTTGGCTTTTTTTATGAATTAATTGATAAAACTTATTACGAGGTTAACATTGTTTAAGGCCTATAGCCGGATCCGTTTTTTCGATATACTTCGATAAATGGTTTTTTTTCCAACTTGCTTTCTACCCATGAAATAACATCTAAATGAGAGAATTCCTGTGCTTCAAATTTATCAGCTTTCGCAGCCTGTAGTTGCTTTTGAAACTGCAATAATGCTTTTTTATCCATTGAATTGCTGCGTATGAAACTGATGATGGCTTTATCAAATTTGGTGAGATGGCCTATTTTGAGTAAATAACGATAAGTGTTAATTACCATATATTGTAACAACCTGAAATTGCCCATTTCCAGGTGAACCATCAATAACAATAACCTATATCCTCTTTGCAAATAACGGTCCAACTTCCCGGAACTGGATTCTACGTTTAATTTAGTGAGGTATTTAATGGCAATTGCATATTCAGAAAATTTGAAAGCGGTATAGGCTATGGAATAATAAATATGTATCAAATATCTGTAATCCATTTTTTTTATATCTCTTGTAATAAATGTGTCAGTAGTTGCAATAAAACTCATTGTGGTTGTTTTATCACCGCAATATCCTAACAGCGACAAGGTGTTTAACGCATGGCTGCTTTTAATGAGTACCTTGCTACGTTCAGAAAGCTGTTTACTATACTCCTGTTGAAATGCTTCCAGTTTAGCTAAATGCAATTCTGCTTCTGCAAATTTTTTGAGTTTTATTTCCGTCACAGTCAGGTTATGCAGTGAACCGATGTAATTGCCAAAATATCCGGAAGTATTTAACAAGTCTCGCTCCATAACATCTACTAATTTTTTTCTGTAATTATAACTTTTTTCGTCATCAGCCAAAATATGATAACAAATACCATTTATGGTATTAAAGTATATTTGTGAAAATAAGGATATGGCTTGTGTTTCATCACGCAACATTGGATGCTGTAGTATATGAAGAATTTTTTCCTGGGACTTGTTGTGACTAAAATTATCCGTCGTTCTGATAGCATTGAGTAATTGACAATCTATATAAATGTATTGACGAGTATTCAAATATTGTTCAATTACCCCTAGCTCTTTTTTAAAGTGCATATCATAGGTTTCGCTATATTGCTTGATATCCGGAGAATTTTTATTAATGAGCTCTTCCTGAAATAAAATGCCCATTAAATCATAATAGCGATGATTTTTTTCCGCTATGACTTTTGCTTTTTGTATATATTTAAGCGATTGGCGTATTAACTGCTTATCATAAAGCATATTAGCCGTTCTTAAATATTCTCTGGCCTGATAAATTTCATTGTTTTCGGTATGAAAATTTGTTAGATGGGTAACAATAGCATTATATAAATAGTTTTTTAATACTGCAAACTGGGCATTTTTTCCTGTCATTCCTATTTGCCTGCGAATTGCATTTTCCTGGTAAGTGGACTGGCCTGCTATAAGGTCAAATAGGTTAAGATACTTTTTGGAGTCGGAGCTACTCAATCTTTTAGTATGCACTCTAAAATGAATCTTTTCCTTTCGGCTCATGGATTTTATTAAATCAAACAAATCGTTGGATGGTGTCATGCTGATTGATATTTGAAATTTTAACTATAAAGTTACCTAATAATGTTAGAATGTAAAGTGCTGATAAACAATATATTACCTTCTATTTTTGGTGAAAGAAATACAAATTGAGCCTAATAATGAAATGAATTTAATCACTATTACAGGTAGTCCCTTTTTAGTTTTGAGCTGAATTAGGCAAGTGTGGTAACCACACCTTTTTCTATTAACCAACTAAATCAAACAACAACTTATGCGATTAAACTTGCTCCTCCTCCCTATTTGTTGCACATTACTATTTTTATCTGATTTGCGCGCCCAAATTTATCAGCAGTGGGATTACAATTTTAGTGGTCCTGAAAGCCGGAGCGACAATGGTCAGGATATTGTTATTGATAACGAAAACAATGTTATTGCTGTTGGCATTGAAGATGATGCAGATGCATTTGTAGGTAAATGGACAAATAACGGTACTTTATTATGGACGGCAACGCACAATGGTTCAGCCAATTTAACTGATGCATTTTATGCAGTGGCTATCGATGATGAAAATAATATTTACGCAGCCGGAATTAGCCATGAAGCAACTTCCTCTTGGGATATTGTTACAAATAAATATAATGCAGATGGTGTATTGCAATGGAGTAAATTAAAAAATGGCTCATCAAATATTGAAGAAAATGCGACAGATATTGCTGTTGACCCTTTTGGAAATATTTATACTGCAGGTTATATTGACCAAATTGATGAGGGACAGGATTATTGTGTAATAAAGTATGATACCGATGGCAATGAATTATGGATGCAAACTTGGGGTGGTCCAGTTGGTGGGAGTGATGTAGTGTATGAAATGGCCATCGACTTTGAAGGAAATGTGTTATTGAACGGCAGAATGGGAAGTGGTGGCGATTCGTTAGATGATTTTGCAACAATTAAATATAACCCCGAAGGTGTTTTACAATGGGTAAAAACCTATCACCAGATTTATGGCGAAACAGGATTTACGATTGATGTTGATGGTGAAGGAAATGTATATGCCGGTGGTTGGGCTGCAGATGGTCTTTCAATGGGAGAGTCGCTCATTATTAAATATGACCCGGATGGCAACACCCTTTGGGAACAGCGATACCATAACGGGTTAGGAGGTGTTTCGGAAGCTTGGGTTTTAAGAACATACGGAGACGTTGTTTATATGGCAGGCGCAAGCATTGATTGGGATTTAACCGGTCAGGATTTTATGGTTTTAAAGTACGATGCTGATGGCAATTTATTATGGGATGTAGCATATGATAACGGATTAAATATTGCCGATTATTTAACATCAATGACAATTGATAATGCAGGAAATATTGTGACAAGCGGCCTTATTTCTGATTTTACATCAGGCGATATTTTAACTGTAAAATTTAATCCTGACGGTGAAGTGCTTTGGGCCATGACCTATAATGGAGATGCTAATAGTTACGATGAGGCTTGGGGCGTAACCACCGATAATGATGGTAATGTTTTCGTTACCGGGTTTGATATTAATGAGAGTGTATACAGCGACTTAGTTGTAATTAAATACGGTGAACAGCAAGTTGAAAATATCCAAACACAAGTTAACGACCTTCAGTTGTATCCAATACCTTCTTCAGATGTGCTTTTTGTTGATGCATCTATTGCATTTGGAGATATTGTTTTAATGAACACTTTAGGACAAATTGTACTTCAACAAAGTATAAATTATACTTCGCAGGGTATTGATGTGAGTGCGATTCCGGCAGGCTCCTACATTGTAAAATGTATATCCGGCGAAAAAACATTTGTAGGTAAATGTGTAATAAAATGAGTTATAAATTATTGTCGTTGGTATGCTTTAATTCTATTGGCAATCAAGGCAATATGATAAAATATGCCAACCATTGATTTTATTTCACTAGCTCAAATTAGTATAAATATGACATTTTTTTTTAGCAATACAACGGCAGGAGTGATTAAAGAAATAACAGGCGATTTAATATTGCCAATACAAAAATCGGTTATATAATGAATGGTTAGTTAAGAAACCCCGGTATAATGACGGTTATACCAGGTTGTAGTGTAATTAGTGTTTATGTGGGAGCGGAAAATTATGACGATTTTCCGCTCCCTTTGTTTTGAACAACTTAATACACGTCAGTCGCCCACAGGTAGTTGGCTAATTTTCAGTTTAAATTGAAAAGTGCACTAAGTTTACCTGGTGTATAACCTAAAATTGTATTTAGCTAAATATTTATAATAGGTTAAAAATGATTTTACTCGATGGGCGGTAATATTTTCAACCGGTTAGCAATAGTACCATGGAAAACCGGCCTGCAACCTTAATTGTTTAGTTAAGTCATTTGAAGAAATGAAATATTCGTTTACTTTTGACTTTATAAACGGTTGATATTCTAAAATACTAATTCAATTGAAAGCCAGTACCGAGTTGTTCGACCTCATTAAATCTATGTCCAGGTCGGAGATAGTCAGTTTTAAAATTGCTTGCGGCGCAGATAAACAAATTTATTTGCAGCTATTTGATGCTATATGCGAGCAAACCGTTTATAATGAAGCTGCTTTGAAAAAGCTGTTATATAAAGAACTGAAAACAGCTAAGTTTGCCGTCCTCAAAAAATATCTATTCGACCGCCTGGATAAATTTTTGTCCGCCCGGTACGATGAACAGGATGCCTACTTTATAATGATGAAACATTATAAGATGGCTCAAATTTACTACGACCGACAGTTGCTTGATTTATGTAAAAAGGAATTGCAAAAAGCCGAAATGCTCGCTGAATCAAATCATTGTTATGCTGAGCAACTGCTGATTTATAAGCTGAAAGAAAAACTAATTCGAGGGTTACAAACCCCAGCCGATTTTGAAAAATTGCATAACGAATTCATGTTAAAAGAATCACATGCATTTAGCCTGTATTCAAATCTTTCTAACTATAAACACCTCGATTCGGAATTTGTGATAGCCTTAAATAAACTTAATAATATTAGTTCCGATGCTGCCCTTAACGAGATAAAACGGATTTGGGACTACCCATTATTGTCTGATGAAAATAATGCACATTCGTTATTGGCCAAATATTTTTTTTATACTATTAAAGCCTCTTGTGCTAACCTGCTTGGCAAACTGGAGGAGGGGTTAATATATAGAGAAAAATGTGTCCAACTTTTGTCGCAAAATTCATTTGAAGGTGCTGATTATAACAGGTTATACATTGTTTCAACGCATAATTATTTAAAAAATTTATGCACACTAAAGATGTGGGAGAAGTTCCGCCTGGCATTCAATCAAATGGAACAATTTATTCAACTCAAATATGATGGAATTGACCAGCGAAGTCGCATGTTTTTGTTTGCCATTATCATCTTTAATAAACCTGACGAAATAATTTTGTCTGGTAACAATTCAGACTTTAAAGCATATTTGAAATTTTTTGAATCTGAAATGAAAATTCACATAAATAGCCTTGACCCTTCTTATGTTGCATTTTTACATGTTTCAGTTATTTATAATTGTATCCGATTCGCTATGCCTGAAAAAGCACTTGATTTGATAAACCGTATGAATGCATTAGGTTTAGATAAAAAGTTAGATAAGTTATATAATAAGGTTTTCAGGTTGTTTGTTTTGATGGTGCATTTTGATTTGAAGAACTATCGTTTGCTTCGGAACCTTGCTGAAGCGCATCTGCGATATCTTCAACGAAATGGTAAGCCAACACGCTTCGAAAAAAGTTTGACCCGGTTTTTTCATGGAATATCATTTGATAAAGATGCGCTTATACAATTACATGGTGAATTGACGGAAATACAGCACCATAACGAAGAAAAATTTCAATTTGAATATATTCAAATATTAAGCTGGATCGAACATCATATTACGGGTCAACCATTTGCCACTATTCTCAGAAAACATCAAATTGGGTAACGACTGTGATTAGCTATCCCGGGTTAGGATTTAGTCTGGATGTGTTTTAAACCTTTAGTAGGGCTAACTACTTTTCTACCTTTATTTATTGTACTCGTAATGTCAGTTTGTTTATGGAAACGGTAATAATATTCCACAAACTAAGCCATTTATAGCTAATGATGATAACTAAAAAAGCTGATATAAGTAATTGATAAACAATTAAATGTAATTGACATTAAAAATTCTTTCTACTTAAAGATACTAATAATAGCCCTGTACAAACTTTGTTTTATAAATTCCTGAAGTTAAACTTTGTATTTCAATTTAATGTGCGTAGCAAATGCATTTTATAAGTAAATAATTGCTGGTATGAAGTTGTGTGTGCATGGTCTATTTGGTCTCATTTCTGATATTTTATTAGCATATAACTGCCCTTAACCGGTGATTGTTGAATAAGTAAGTATAATGTAATTTGTTTACAAAATTGGTTATTCTTTCAAATTTATTTTAAGCATGAGATTTAAACACACTTTAATTTTTGGTTTAATTATTTGTTTTTTAGGAATATTCATTTCCTATAGTTCAAATCCTGTTTTATTTAATGCTAATACTGAAATGACAATTGATAAGTCGTTGTATGCATTAAAGGAGATTGCAGACTGTTATGAATTCCCTGATATAATAAATACATATAGTTCGGATGAATCTGTATGTGTAAACGAAAACTTTACACTTAATACCGATTATGGAATGGAAACCGGTGTCACCTATAAATGGTTTATTTCAGTCGATGGAATATTTTATACGCCAATACCAGGAGCTGTGGCACCTTCTCTAAGTACCAGTCAGCTTACATCATCTTACTATAAATGCAGATTCGTATGTACGTTTAGTGGAGATGTAGTTGAATCAACACCGGTTTTTGTGTCAATTACCAGCCCTGAAATATGTGGTTATTGTTTGGCAACTTTTGTTGCCGGTTCAACTGAAGGTGATTATATTTCTAATGTTACACTCAATGAAATTAATAAAACAAGTAGTTATACCCTTGGTGATTCTTATATTTTCTATAATGATGCTATTGCAACTATATCTAAAGGGTTGGAAGAAGAAATTACTATCGCAGTGGGTTCTTATTTTGAGGGAAATAGCTTTTGTGCATGGATAGATTTTAACCATGATTTTATTTTTTCTAGTGATGAAATTATTGCTAATGGTTATAATTTATCCCCCTTTGCAACTATAACAAACAATTTCGATGTGCCACTTGATGCTTTAACTGGTGAAACACGGATGCGTGTACGTGAAGTTTATTTAACGGAATATATTGATCCATGCTTGATTTACCAATTTGGGGAAACAGAAGATTATATTGTGAATATAAATGAATTAAATGCGCCTGTTGCAGATTTTATTTTCACTGGCGACCCTTTGGTAAATTTTACAGATAATAGTGAAGGTGTTGTTTCCAATTGGACATGGAGCTTTGGCGACGGGGTTACATCTAATTTAGAAAATCCTAATCATTTGTTTGTAGAAAACGGAACGTATAATGTGTGTTTAACAGTTGAAAATATTGCCGGTGTTGATTCCGAATGTAAGGATGTTATTATCGCAAATTTTTTAGCACCGGAGGTAAATTTTGCTTCAACCGGGGACCCCGATGTAATGTTCACTGATCTTACATTAAACGACCCGGATAGTTGGTTATGGAGTTTCGGCGATGGATATTCATCTACCGAACAAAACCCTGTACATACTTATAGTGAAAATGGAATTTACTCTGTTTGTTTATGGGCAAGTAACGATTATGGATCCAACTCCGGTTGTAAAATGATTGAAATAAATGGACTCATGGAATTGCCGGAATCATTTTTCTCATTTGACGGTGAACCTGAAGTTGTTTTTGCAGACTTAAGCAGTGGTGCTCCTGCTGAGTGGTTTTGGGATTTTGGCGATGGCACATTTTCAACTGAACAAAACCCTTCACACTTGTTTGTCGAAAATGGAACGTTTGAAGTTTGTTTAACTGCATCCAATATTATGGGTGAACATACCTATTGTGAGGTAGTGATAATTGATAGTTATATGGCCCCGATTTCAGCATTTAGTTATACCGGTGACCCTAATGTAAATTTTACAGACCTATCATCAAATATGCCTAACTCATGGTTGTGGGATTTTGGTGATGGTAGTTTTAGCACATTACAAAATCCTATACATACTTTCATAACTAATGGATTGTTTACTGTTAGTTTAACCTCAGCAAATGGGGGTGGGGTGAGTACCAATTGTGAAGATGTTGCTATAATTGGTTGCTTGCCAGCTCCCGTTTGCGCTTTTAATTACACTATTATTGATAATATCATCTACTTCGATGATTTGTCTGATTACAGTCCTGAAAGTTGGCAGTGGTATTTTGGCGATGGAAGTTCGTCTGAGCTAGAATCACCTGCGCATATTTATGTTGAACCCGGCACTTATGAGGTTTGCTTAACAGTTCAAAATCAAAGTGGTGAAGCGGTTTGCTGCCAAACTATTAATACAGTTGATGTTAGTGTCCCATTACAGCAATCAAACTATTTAGAAATATTTCCAAATCCTTCTCCTGATATTGTACGTATGAAAATTCCTCAAAATGAAATTACCGGCAATGCGGCTTTGACCGTGATAGCTATGGACGGGAGATTAGTTTACCCTAAATACGAACAAATGAATGCAAATGAAATAATGATTTCGTTTCAAGATTTACCAAATGGTGTATATCAAATCAATTATATGGTAATTAATGGGGTGTATACAGCAATTGTGGTAATTAATGGGGTGTATACAGCAATTGTGGTAATTAATTAAATGCAATAATTGTTTTACCGCAATCAAAATACATTAACTATTTAATGCAGCATAGTTATTGTCCTCTCAATTATTTTACAGCTTTATTCATCTTCTATTTACTAAAGCCATTTTGGGTTAGTTAACTTATGTTGTACAATGTATTAGTCATGTTACCAGGTTATGAAATTACAATTTGGAACCTTTTAATGGCATTGACTGGTCATTTTTAACAAAAAAAATCGTATATTAAAGTATACACCAAAGTAAGAACTGCTAACTTTGGAGCGAAAATAGCCTATCACAAAAAATTGATATTTGTTAATCTTTTTTTAACATGAATTTACGCTATTTACAGGTACTTGAAGTACTTAGCCTTTGTTGTTGCTTTTTTTTTAACAATTAGCCTAAATTCCTATATTTTTTGCATAATATGCGGGTTTGTAACTGTTTCACGATTCACGGAAAACCGTTAATTTGTTATCATTTGAGAATTTTTTTTCAACTGTACTTTGATTTTCAACATGGGAATACTTATTTTTGACAGCTGATTTTACCAAAGTCACAAACACACACATTATGAAACAATTTTTTGGACCCCTGTTATGCACACTGGTAGCGGTATCTGGCTTTGCACAACCTGCGTCGTATTTCACAAGCGACCTTGAAGGTTGGACTGCTTTATGCGAATGCGCAAATGACCCTAATATTAGTTGGGGTTCTATAGCGGGCGCACCCGGCGGTGCCGCCAAAGGCACTGATGATGCCAACGGAACTTGGTATTTCAATAGTCCTGCTATTTTCAATATCGATTTATCCGGCTTTTACGGCGGATACCTGACGTTTGATCAAAAACAGAATTCAAGTACCGATCAAACCAATGTTGAAGATATCATGATTGAAAAAAGCGATGGGACTAAAATCGTGTATAACACTCCATCGAATCCAGATATTCTAAGTTGGACTACCTATAATGTGCCTTTAATTGAAGCAGGTTGGAAATATACTAATCTTGCCGGTGGGGCAGTTAGTTACACAGATTTTATGGATTACCTGACTAATATTCATGTAATTAAAATACGTGGGGACTACTCTAGCGATAAATTTGAAACCACCTGGATGGATAATGTGAAAATTATTACCTCCTTATTGCCTGTTGAAATTGGTGATTTTAGTGGTGTATTACAATTTAATGCTACCGCTGTTATCAATTGGGAAACACTTACTGAACAAAACGTTAGTCATTTTGGTATCCAGAAAAGTACAGATGGCGGAAGAACATTTGAAACTATAGGAAAAGTAAATGCAATTGGTAATTCAACAGAAGCCAACCTTTATACATTTGTTGATGAAGCCTGTTATGGTGAAACTTATTACCGATTACTTGTAGTGGATGCCGACAATTCATCTGCCTTTTCTAAAGTAATTGTTGTTTCCGGAACTGAAATAAGTGCTAGCGACATACAATTATTTCCAAATCCTGCTTCATCTCAGATAGTAATTAACAATACGAATACAGCTTTTGCCTTCGAATCAATCATTATTGTTGATACATATGGCAGAACAGTAAAAAGTATCGATGCTACCGGCGCCGATAATTATACTATCGACTTAAGCAGTCTAGCCGAAGGATTTTACTTTGCATCCTTAAAAAACAAATCAACAGCTTACTCAGTGCCTTTTCAGGTAATTCATTAAGTATTAAAAATATTTATTGGGTATCCTTTACAACATTGGCAGGGTAACTTGTCTCATATATTAAACACAATTTATCAAACAACTAATTAGTCTAAATCTAACACTTATTAAAATTATGAAAAAGTTCTCCTTATTAACGCTGTCAATCATGTTGGCTGCGTTTTTTACCTCAAAGGTAAATGCACAAATTACCCTTTACGAATACACCACAAACGTAAATGGTGATGCTAATTATGTAGACCCAAACCTTTCTGCTGACAAACTCAGAAGAGTGAAAGGGGCATCCGGCACAGGCGCTGGTATTATATGCCCTATTGGTTTTACCTCTAAAGGCTTTAGCACATCGGAAATTTGGGCCGATAACCTACCAAGCGTTGTAGCTACATTAATACCCGGAGCCGGTGTTGATGCAGTTGTTGGCAAAGTTGGTATTGAAATGCGAATTACTGAAACAGGTCCTACTTATGTTCGTTTAGCATATAGCACCGACTTAGGTGTTACTTGGGTTGATGCAGGTGTTGATGCAACGCCTCCTATTTCTGATTGTGGTGATATTACCCTTTATTATGAATGGGATATGCCTGACTTTACAGCAACCGATAAATTTTATATCCGTGTTTATGCATTCGGCGCTGTTTCAGAAACTGGTCGTTTTAATATCAGCCAACTTAAAGTTTATGGCGCATTAGATATGATAGATGCTGATGGTGATGGCTACGGTGAAGCTATCGATTGCGATGAAACAAATCCTGATATTCACCCTGGTGCTGAAGAAATTTGTAATGCAATAGATGAAGATTGTAACGGCGAATCTGATGAAGTAGCTGTTTCAATTACACCAACTGGTGAAATCTACTTATGTAACAATGAAGAAACTGTTGAACTTTTTGCAACTCCTGGTTATGATTCTTATCAGTGGTATAAAAATGGCAGCCCAATTCCGGTTACTACCGAAAGTATTATAATTGAAAATCCTGGTTATTATCAGGTTGAAGCAACTCAAGGTCTTTGCACGGCTATTTCTGCTGTTCAGGCTATTGCTTCTTCTGAATCACCTTTTGCTAATATCTATTATCCAGATGGTTTAGATCTTTGTGTTGATGATTCATTATTAATCAAAGCTAGTTACGATGAATTATATAACTGGCAATGGTACCGCGATGGTTCTCCGATTATGGATGAAACTAACTACAAAATGTTAGCACTCGTTCCTGGAACATACTATTGCGAAGTAACCACAGTTTTAGGTTGCACCAGAAATACTGAAGAAATTGTAATCACAACTTGCCGTGTTGGTAATGTAAATGCAATCAATAATATGACGGCATATCCAAATCCGGCTAACACAACAATTTCATTTAATATTCAAACAGGAAACACTACAGCTGATGCAGTGTTATCTATTGTAAGTTTAAACGGACAGGAAGTTATTAATATGCCTGTTGAAATTGTAGATGGTTTATTTAATACTTCAATCAATATTGAAGCATTAACAAACGGTATCTATACTGCGAGATTAATTACAGGTGAAAATCAATTCACTTCTCGCTTTACAGTTGTTAAGTAATAGTAGCTCAACAATAAGGATCAAAGGGTCGATGTAAAAGTCGGCCCTTTTTTTATTTGGTATCTATCTTAAAAATTGAATTTGTTGTGTATATGAGAAATTATTTGATATGTTGCGATTAAATAATTTCAATATGTACATTCCCGCCGACAAGTATTCATTTGTTAGGAGATAACTATTGAAATTATTGGTAATAAACAGATTTTCCATAAATAATAAATGACCTTGTAAATCATATATTTGAATGGCATAATCACCTTCCGGTAAGTTAGTTGTTTGTAACGTAATACTTTTTAATCCTGATGCAAAGGCAAATGCCATCCCCGCAGGTGCATTTTCACAAGTGCTGTAAACAATGCCTAAATCTGTTTGTGATAAATCTTCATTTTCCAGTGTGAGCTGATAATAATTGCCACTTGAACCATCTGCAATAAATTGATAGTGTTGTGTTGTTGAACTATTTCCTATAGCGGGTATTGTTGCAATAGGGTTGAAATTTATGCCATCTAAACTGGAGGAAATGATAAAACGACTGGTATTTTGTTCTTGGGCTGTTGACCATGTTAAAATGGTAGATACTTCTTCACAAATAATATCAAAATTCAATAATGTTAAAGGCAATGTATGTGTTGTTTGGTCCAATAATGTCCATACCCGCATAAAATCGCTGTTGCTAAAATATATTCCTGAAACATTATTATTTGCAATGTCAACTATTCCAGCAACCGGAAATGTTTCCCAATTATCGGAAACTCCTTCATAACGTTCAGCTTTTAAATCTGTTTCGGTAATGGTATTACCAATTGCAGTATGCTCTGCGTCAATATAGGTAAGTTGTAAATCGCCTGCGGGTTTTGTACTATATCCTTGAGCTTCAATCATCCAAAATCGGTCAATTACATCACTCGAATTATTGACCGCTGCCATATTGGTCATATTGGTAACTCCGCTGGGTTTGTAGGTGTCGTTATTCCATGAAATACCATTATATGTGGAAAATAAAATGGAACCACTTCCACTTCCTGCAGTGCTAATGTTTAATGAAACAGGAATTTTATTTCCCGAAAATGCAGTAAACGGCACGATATAATTTCCGGTAGAGGTGCCAATATTCCATTTAACAATATTTGTTTCTGCTTCACTGATAATGTTGCCTCCTGTTCCGCTTGTTACAATAGCATTGGTGTTTGCATTATCCACAACAATATTGACACCATTACTCATTACAATACTCGCATCATTATTAATGACTATTCTGGATTGCGCATAGGTGAAATTGCAACACAATAAACCAAATCCCCAAATAAAATTTTTCATAATTGGTAATTTTATTAAAATTATTTAGTTGGTAAACTTGCTTTTATTAATGCCAATTCATTAATCAAGGTATCAATTTGAGTTTGTTGTTTTTCGATAATTTGTTGTTGCTCCTGCAACGCCTGAACTATAGGAACAACAAACTCTGCATATCTCAATCCATATAATCCACTTTCATCTTGTGGTTTATCTACACCACTAAAATTGTAGTTGATTGCATTAGCAGCTGCTTCAACTTCCTGAGCAATAAAACCGGTGTATTGGATTGCTGATTTTTCTGCAACAGCATGTTGATTAATTAATGTATCATCAATCATTAGTTGATTATTAATTGCTGCTATGTTTAAATGATACGTTACCGGTTTAAGTTGCATAATAAAATCTAAACCCGGAACATTTTGTTTCACATCTGTTTTTATTCTTCCATCAGAAATATTTGTCCATGCCGCATAACCACCAATACTTGTTACGCTGGCATTGCCAATTCTTACCTGATTACTTGCAGTAATTCGAGAACCATTACCCACTGCTGTTGAGTTATCGAAATTTGTTGTAACAGCCTGGTCAGCATCGTATCCAAGAAATGTACAATTTGTGTTTGCGTCATTAAACCCACCGGAACCGTAACCTACTGCTGTATTGTTTGCTCCTGTTAAATTGGCAGCTAATGCATCTCTACCCATAACTGTATTATATGACCCGGTTGTGTTACTGTTCAAAGCTTGTACACCAACCGCAGTGTTATTTATACCGGTGGTTGTTTCACGCGCTGCATTATATCCTACAGCAACATTGTTGGCTCCGGTAGTGCATGCATACAATGCAAATGTGCCAACTGCAGAATTAGAACTTGCAGTTGTACTTGAACGTAAACTTTGATACCCAACTGCCAAATTATAGTTCCCGGAAGTATTTGTATAAAGTGCCTCAAGTCCTAATGCAGTATTATTAACTCCGGATGTATTTGCAGACATTGCTGACATTCCTACTGCAGTATTGTTTGAACCGGTGGAATTATATCGCATTGCGTTTAATCCGAATGCTGAATTGTTATTACCTGTTGTGTTGGCATATAATACATATGAACCAAACGCACTATTGTAATATCCGGTTGTATTTGATCTGCCGGTTTGTGTTCCAACATACGCGTTGTCGTATCCTATTGTGTTGGCGTAACCTGATTCCAAACCAATAAAAACATTATTATTTGCAGTGGTACTTGATAATCCGGCATCTGTTCCTATAATAATATTATTGCTACCTGTAGTATTGTCATGGCCAGCTCCTACACCAATAAAATTATTTTTATTACCACTAGTTGTAGCCTGGCCACTGTTAACACCTAAGAACGTATTAAATAATCCGGTGGTATTGGCATAACCGGCATCTTCTCCAATAAAAGTATTCCAATATCCGGTAGTATTTGCACGGCCTGCTTCCTGACCAACAAATGTATTTTGATAACCAGTTGTATTGAATAATCCTGAATTAGTTCCAACAAAAGTATTCGCACTTGCCGTGGTATTTTGTTCACCTGCATCGGTACCTACAAAAGTGTTTTCTACACCGGTGGTATTATAATAACCCGCATCCTGCCCGATAATAACATTTGAATATCCGGTAGTGTTGGAATATCCGCTTTGCTCTCCTACAAAAGTATTTGAAAATGAAGTTGTATTGGAATAACCACTTTGTTTTCCAATAAATGTATTTAAATATCCGGTCGTATTCATATTGCCCGCGCTATGTCCAATAAATGTATTGGAGTTACCTGTGGAATTAAAATTTCCGGCAGCATATCCCACAGCTACATTGTTTGTACCTGTTGTGTTTGAAATTAAAGAATAACATCCTACTGAAGTATTAAATGAACCGGTGGAGCTATATAATGCTGACTCTCCAACTGCTACATTTCCAAATCCGGTTGAATTGAGATACAATGCATAATTACCGATGGCAGTATTTGCTGAACCACTTGTATTACTGATAAAAGAATTTGCACCTATAGCAGTATTCCAGGAACCTGTATTATTTGCCATTCCTGAATGATATCCGACAAACATATTTTCAGTTCCTGTTGTTGTGGCTATACCGGCTTCTAAACCATATGAAGCATTAGTTCCGTTTTCGAGATAAAAAGCCTGGGTATCATTTACCTTTCCCATAAAGGCTGCCCCATCGGTGGTTCCGATAAAGTTGGTGCCTGCAGTTGTGCCTGCGTTGCCGGTTGTTCCCCAACCGTTATTACTGCTACTTAGATTGACCCAATTACTGCCATCATAATACCAAAACCCGGTTGTTCCATCGGTCTGGTAAATCAATAAGCCGGTGGCAGGAGTAGCTATGCCTAGTTTTTGTGCGGCAGTAAGGCGTGGCACTAATATGCCTTTGGAAGTAGATTTTATGTCCAGCATTGCCGAGTTGTCGGCTGTTGACCCATCATTATTGATGGAAACATTTTGGCTAAAACCAGCTACAGATAGCATTATAGCTATTAGTGCAGCAATACATTTTTTCATAAAGAGCTGTTTTGGTAGTAAATCAGCTACAATAATATAGTGAAAAAAAGGTGAAAAACAGTAGACTTTTTAGCAATTGTAGCAGCTACCGGCAGGTGAAGAAAATGCTGAATCCCTACTCTCGATAAAGTTTCAGCCATTCGATTGCAGTGGTTTCTTCACCGAAAATTCGAGTGGGACGTATGGGCTTATTTACTTTCAAATAAAAATTTGCCAAAACCCTGATTGGCCAGTTGTCGAGGGTAACTAATGCATCAGCGGTGGTTAAATGGTGTTTGGCTACGATGTCTTTGGCATTTTTACTAAAGCCAATATTCGTTTCGTACACGGCTATAAGTGGAAATATATTGCCTTTGCTAACCTTTTTAATACCTTCAAGCACTTCGGTTACATCGGGCACATCAAAAAAATTGTTTTGTTTAATTAACACATAAACTATTAAATCGTTGCGCAGGTAAATGGTAAATTTATCATTATCGATTACTTCCGAAACCGGAATATCGGGATATTTTATATCATTAACTTGTGCGCTCATGCTGAGTTAAATGTATAAATATTTTATTGAATATTCAAATTAATAACTTGCATTTCAGGTAGTAATAAAACAGTAGAATTATTATTAATTTATCATTAAACCAACTCTCCGCAACTCCCTTCTCCGCGCGAAACAAACCGTCGAGGCAAAAAAACACCCCTGACCGGCAAGCCAATCAGAGGTGTTACTTTTATTTATTAACAAATGTTATTCTATAATAACCTTTTCGGTATAAACACCTGCATTATTTACATCTACCAAACGCATAAAATAAATTCCGGCAGGTAAATCATTTAAATCAAAAGTCATTTTACCACTGGTTGTTTCCCAATTGTATGAACGAACAACAATTCCTGCAGTATTAATTATTTCTGCATGTTGAATATCAGCGCTAAATGATGCAACTGCATTTACAACGTTTTTAGCCGGGTTAGGATATATTAAGAAGTTATTATCATTAATTGGTGTAACAATTAATGTTTTACAATCTTCCGCTTCAACACCTAAACGAGCATGAAATACGCCTAAAGCATTATATCCTGCGCTGTCGGCTACGCTATAAAAATTAACCTCCACGGTGCCGCAACCCGGAATTGGGTCAAATGCACCATCATGGAAATTGCGTGCATCAAATTTTACATACACAGTTCCAATAGTATCGGCAGGTGCGCTAAAAGTATAATCAGGTTCATCAGCAAAATCTGCCCAGCATAAATTAAAATCGCATACAGATGTTTTCCAGCCTTCCGGAATATCATTTACTGTTCTTATCCAGGTCATAGGTTGACCTTCGCCCATATTATGGAATTCAATGTGTACTTCATTAATTGAAGTTGGATCACCTTCAATTTCTGCTTCTGAAGGCATTAACATAATTTGAGCGAATGATGTAGTAGCAATAAATAAAATTGCCGGGAGTAAAATCAATTTTTTCATATTCTTTTTTAATTAATGATGTTTTATTTAACAACGTTTAGTTTTTCTGTTTGTGTGCGTTGTTGGCCATCAGTTAAATAGTAAAAATACATACCACTGCTTAGGTCTGATGTATTTAAATTATAACTATCAGTTCCGGCAGTAATGTTATCTTCTAGTACAATTTTACCGGTTATATCTGTTACGTAAATAACATAATTTTTATCCAAATTGCTTAAGGTAATTGTGGTTGCATTAACGGCTGGATTAGGTTGAGCTCCACCTAATAAACCTTTTACGATATTATCATAAGCTATACCATCAATATTGCCTTTAAAGTATAAATAGGTAGCTTCCATAACTGCATTTCGCACATTAATGTCTTCAATCATTTCAATTCCAATACCTAAATAAACAGTTTTATAATCGGCTGTTTCAGAACGCACGCCACCAACTTTTGTACCTGCATTGTAGGTAAAAATGTCGTATGCTTCCGCTCCATTAGCTTCAATTTGTTCAGGGTAGTAATAAGTTGTTCCGTACGGTTTGCTTATTTCACTTTCAGCTATATCGCCATACCAGGTTTCGTCAACTACTGCTGTTAAAGTTGTAGCTCCTGAAGCTGCATCATTTACGTAAGTAGCATGAAGATAATTTTCATAAAAATCAACTGCTTGAGGATAAAAGGCAGCATATTCATTTACTTCCCATCCAATATCTTGTCCTGAAATAAATAAGTTACCACCATTATCAAGGAATTCCATCAACTGTTCAATTTTAATTTCGTCATCAACTAAACCAGGAAATGTCCAACCAACGTTGTAATAAATATTTTCAATGTCATCAAGTGAATTGCTACTGAAACCTTTTTTCATTGTGAAATGAGAAGTAGCTGCGTATGTAGAAACACCTGCCGCATTTAATGCATCTGTATATAATGATTCCCAATTGTAAGTACCATAAGGTGTGCCGTCACCAAAACTTACTTCATTATTTACAATTAAATCTGTAACACCTGAAATTACATAATAACTTAACACCTGTGGCATAAATTCCGGATTATCAGGGAATTCAACTGTAATTGTATATTCTCCAATGCCGGATGTAGCTCCAACATTCACATTTAAATTAATAGGTAATTCACTCAATGCATTAATTGATGCAGAAGCGGTAGTAGTGTATGTTGTACCGTTATATACGAAATTTGAACTCCAATCTGCAGGTTGAGAAGCCGTTAATGAAATTTCAATATTTGCATTTGCATCTCCAATATTAATAATGTTACCTTCGAATGCATTAGCTGCACCTACTGTTCCTTGAGCAAATGTAGCGGCTGTCATATTTACAACTTCAACTTCTGGGTCACCACTTGCACCGGAGTTAAGAATATCTTTTGATGAAGTATTTTGAACCCATGCAATAGCATACATGTTTTCAGCTACATATTCAGCTGCTAAATCATAAGAATAATCAAATGAAACTGAAGAACCGATTGCTGCAGGAGTAATTGCATCACCATCGGTTCCGGTTAACGATTCACGGAATACATTTGGAAAATCTAATTCACCATTGGTTCCCGGTGCAGATGCATACTCGATTATTCTTTCTACCGCAGCTGCTTTTATTTTATATGTCCCTGCAGGAATTGTTCCTACGGTTTGCACTTCAATATGAACATTTACAGTAGAACCTGCAACTGTTTCAGTTACTAATACACGTATTGGGCTTGACTCAGTAAGTAAATTGTTAACTACATCTTGAGTTACACCAGCTGGACTGCCAAATTCAGCGCCGTTAACAATCATATCAGGCACACCTGATACACCATAATAATCAACCATTTCATCACTCTCCGACATATTGAAATTATACATTGGGTCAAATCCTGGCCATGAGGTATGGTAAGCAATATGATGCACATTACTTTTGTTAGCCACATAAACAGCCTGGAAAAATGGATTTTGGGCTGCGCACGGACCACAAGAAGCTTGTGTGAAATGTTCAAATAATGGATATTTTTTTGCTTGCGCAAAAAGGGTATTTGATGAAAGTAAGATTACACCAAATAAAAAAAGGTAAATATTTTTTTTCATTTCTCGTAGTTTTGGGTATTAAAGGTAGCTACTTCCTATAATCTTTACAAGGAAAACCTACGTACTGACATCTATCTGACAATTTCAGGGCGGTTTATAAGTTGATTGTTACCAATTGCAAATCCAATACCTTTGCACCATGTATCAGCCAATAAGCACTGATGTAATTAGCCAACTGGCAAAAATTGTCGGTCATGATTATGTTTTACTAGACGGGGAAAACCTAGAAAAGTATGCGCATGACGAAACCGAAGACCTGCGTTACCAGCCTGA
>DAORKJ010000027.1:0-4474 GCA_035439505.1 Chitinophagales bacterium | reverse complement strand
AGTAAAGGCAGTTGCTTTATTGGTGGAAATGTGGCGGAAAATTCAGGCGGACCAAAAGCAGTTAAATATGGTGTTGTTAAAGATTATGTGCTGAATTTGGAAGTTGTTTTACCAACCGGTGAAATAATTTGGACAGGAGCTAATGTATTGAAAAATGCAACCGGTTATAATTTGACACAATTGTTTGTTGGCAGTGAAGGGACATTGGGAATTATTACAAAAATAGTGTTGCGATTAATTCCTTATCCGCAAAAAAACTTATTAATGCTGGTGCCATTTTCTAATTCTACTAAAGCCTGTGAAGCAGTAGCAGCAATATTTAGAGCCGGCATTACACCAAGTGCAATGGAATTTATGGAACGTGATGCCATTGATTATGTTTTACAATTTAATACCGATATTCAAATTGCAATAAAAGACCATATTAAAGCGCATTTATTAATTGAAGTAGATGGGAATAACCAAGATGTATTAATGCAGGATTGTGAAACAATTGCACAAATAGTTGAACAATTTGAATGTGATGAAATTTTATTCGCTGAAACAGAAAGAGAAAAAAACGACCTCTGGAAAATGCGGCGCAAAGTTGGCGAAGCTGTTAAACAACACTCTACTTATAAAGAAGAAGATACCGTTGTTCCAAGAGCAGAATTGTCAGTGTTGTTAGAAGGTGTTAAAGCTATAGGAAATAAATACGGATTTCAATCAGTTTGTTATGGCCATGCAGGTGACGGCAACTTACACGTCAATATTTTAAAAGGGACCCTGACTAACGAAGAATGGGAGTCGCGGCTGCCCCAAGGGATTACCGAAATTTTTCAGTTGGTTATCAAACTAGGAGGCACCATTAGTGGAGAACATGGTATTGGCTGGGTGCAAAAAAAATATATGCCATTGGCATTCAACGAAATACAACTCAATATTTTTAGAAATCTGCGCAAAATATTCGACCCAAATGGCATTCTTAACCCGGGAAAAGTGGTAGATTAATTAACTTCTGCAAAAAAAATGCTTACTTTTTGCGGAAAGTTCAAATTTTTGTCATAATTTTTCAGCAACATTTATCAAACGCTGCCGTTTATTACCTAATTCGGCAGTTATACCAACCAACTGTCGGCACACACAAACCTGAACACACACATGAACAGGTTTATTCATTTGATGATTTCCGGCTTATGCCAAGAGGAGTGCTGATAATTATTTGTTTTACAGTATTGGTGTTTTCTAATACCATGGCGCAGGAATTTATTGGTTTGCGAACTGATAATTATTCCGGCTCAAATGGTATGTTGCTAAACCCGGCTACTCCAATTGCAGGTAAATTACCATGGGATGTAAATATGATGGCATTTGGGGTAAATGAAGATAATAATTACCTCAAAATAGATGACCCACTTTTAAAATATGTTACCACCTCAGATAGTATAATTGATGTTGATTTTTATAATCCACATAAATTATATGGACATGGAAATGTATTATTACAATTACCATCCGCATTTGTAAAATTTGATGATTTTGCAGTTGGTACTTTTTTCACCGCAAGAACTGCCGGTTATGCATTAAGCACAAAAGATACCATGTCTGTTTCCGGTGTGTTAAATGTGCCTATTGATTCCGTATTATATATGCCTCAATTTAATGCAGCTGCGCTAATTTGGGGTGAAGTTGGAATTAATGGTGAGTTTACTTTAGAAAGTAATTCTGTTTATGCTTTACACCTTGGCGCCAATCTAAAATATTTAACAGGTTTTGAAGCGGTTGCATTTAGAAATAACGACCCTTTTAATTATGTGAAAGATACAGTAAATACTACTACTCCATATTTTGATGCTGACTTCGATTATACCAGAAATCTGGGTTCAAATTTATTGTATGACCCAAATAATTATGCATTAAATGGAAGTGGTTTCGGAATTGATATTGGCGGGTATTTTGTATTGCATAAAAAATCTAAATTTAAATATTCAAAAAAATTGGACTACACCTGGAAATTTGGTGCTTCTCTTGTTGACCTGGGTGTAATTAAATTTAAATCAAATTCTGGTTCGTATCATTTATTACAGGAAGAGCCGTTGGTTGTTGCTAATCTGGTGCTCGATTCTATTGGTGATATTGATGAATTTAACCGAACCGGTTCACGAATTATTTATGACAATAGTGATGCATCAAAAGATGCCAGCACATTTTCCATGTTTTTACCTGCAGCTCTTGTATTAACTGCTGATAAGCCTTTGCCACACAATTTTTATGTGCAGGCGATGATTGTACGAAGAATACCCAATTTTGAAACAAACTTAATTGCCCGATCAAATTTATTTGCTTTAACACCTCGATATGAAGGGAGAAAATTGGGATTTACATTGCCAATGTCTTTATATGAGGATAAAGAATTCAGGATTGGCGCCGCTGCACGAATTTTATTTTTAACTGTTGGATCTGATAACTTGCGTACCTGGTTTCACGAAGAAGATTATGCCTCTATTGATTTTTATGTTGGTGTTAAACTCACACCTTATTGGTTAGTGCCTGATACCAAAAAGCGGTTTTTGGAGTGTTTAAAATGGTAATTATTTTTTCGCTGCAATAATGAGCACAAACTCACCACGTGGTTCATGTTGACTAAAGTGCTGCAATAATTGTTCAGGTGTGCCGCGTAATGTTTCTTCAAATTTTTTAGAAAGCTCCCGCGAAATACTAATTGTTCTATCGCTGCAATATATATTTAACTGTTCCAGTGTTTTGATAATTCGATAAGGAGATTCATAAATTACAATTGTACGTAATTCTTCTGCAATGGATTTGAATTTTGTCATTCTTCCTTTTTTAACCGGAAGAAATCCCATAAAAACAAACTCATCAGTTGGGAAACCTGAATTCACCAGTGCCGGAACAAATGCTGTTGGGCCGGGAAGGGTTTCAATAGTAATATTTTTTAATACACAAGTATGCACTAATAAATATCCCGGGTCAGAAATACCCGGAGTGCCTGCATCTGAAATTAATGCTACGTTTTTGCCGTCTAAAATATCCTGAGCAATTTTTTCAACCTGCGCATGCTCATTAAATTTATGATGCGCCGATGTTTTTGTTTTGATATTATAATGACTCAACAACACATGAGAAGTGCGTGTATCTTCGGCTAAAATTAAATCTACCTCACTTAATATACGCACTGCCCGGAAAGTCATGTCTTCCAGATTGCCAATAGGAGTGGGTACTACATATAATTTTGCCAATTAATTGCAATTAAATATTTGTTGAGCAACATTACAATTGATGCTGCTAAATAATGTACGGTAAATAAATGGCATTATGCCTCATGTACCACCACTTCAAAGCTCTCCATAATTGGATTTGCTAAAAGTTTTTTACATGCTTCTGTTGCGATTTTTTCTGCTTCAGCTTTACTACCTGCTTCAATATGTAATTGAATGTGTTTGCCAATGCGTACATCTTGTATTGAACTTAAATCTAAATTTTTCATGCTGCCTGCAACCGCTTTTCCTTTTGGGTCGAGCAATTCTTTTAAAGGCATCACATTGATTTCTGCTTTATATGCCATTTTCTGATATGTTTTTAGCTATTGAAATAATAATATATAATAAAATAATTACCGGAATAATTACAAAATACACATGTAAAATAAATATGCCGATAAATGCGATTATGAGCGATAATAAAACCAGGCTATATAACCATTGGTTCTCTTCAAACTTTAAGGATTTTAATTTCAGGCTTAGCATACGAATATCGCTTACCATAAAATAACAAAGGGCAACTATAATTAGGAGTAATACCCAATTGTTGCTGAGTAAGTTGGTTAAACCCATTTCATCGCGTAAAATAATAAGCGGAAGCGCTACAATAAAAAATGCCATACTTGGTGATGGTAATCCGCGGAACTCATTCAACTGACGGGTATCCAAATTAAATTTGCCTAATCGTATAGCCGCAAAAATGGTTAACGCGAATCCGGCTGCGTAAAATAATATTGGGTAATCGAATGAATTATAATTTGCATAATAAGCTCTGGCTAATAATTCATACATAATTAAACCGGGTAATAAGCCAAAAGTAACCATGTCGGCAAGCGAATCGAGTTGTTTGCCTAATTCACTTTGCACTTTCAGTAAACGGGCAATAAATCCATCAAAAAAATCGATGAAACCTGCCAAAAACACACAATAACAGGCCAGGTGTATTTGCCCCATATCGATAAACATATCGCGTTCGGCACTCATAATCACCATGTGGTCGTTAAATAAATAAACAACACCCATGCACCCCAAAAACAGGTTGAACAGGGTTAGCAGGTTGGGTATATTTTTTACTAAATTCACCAGGTTATACGATTATTATAAAGCGCAAAATTAAAACATCAACGGTTCATCTTATAAATAAAGTATCCCACTATCCTCAAACTACCCTATTCCGCCGTAAATCGTCAGGTCAACACGTGGGTTGACCACTA
>DAORKJ010000026.1:33074-43032 GCA_035439505.1 Chitinophagales bacterium | reverse complement strand
GCTATACGGGAATTTGTTGATGATTATATTTTAATTGAATAAAACCACAATATCAAGTTGTGACAATAAAAACAAATCATTTCTTTAAAAACATAAGCAGCAATTATTTCATATATGCAGCCAAATTAGCCATTGGCCTATATGCTTTACCTGTTTGTTTAGCTGCTTACGGAAGTGAGATCTATGGTTTATACCTATTAAGCTTTGGGTTAAGTTCTGCATTAGCAGCTTTTGATCTTGGGTCGTCAAGATCCATTTATAGATATACTATTGAATTCGGTTCGGATAACAATTTAGAAAAATTCAAAACAGCTTTAGACACGAGCTATTCCTTTAATTTGTTTTCAGCTATTTTAACAGCAACACTTATAATTATACTCGGTCAATTTAGCACTACGTTATTTAACTTGCCCCACGATTCAAAACAAACTGCAACAACAATATTCCTTCTAGCTGCAATCAACACATTTATTACAATGCTGGATGCCGCACCCCAAAGTTTGATAACTGCAAATAATTTATTTCACGCTCGAAACAAATATATAGGGGTTTCAATACTCCTTAATTTAATAATTATTTTAGCCGTTCAATATTCTTCAGCAATAAACATCGAATTATATGCCTTTTTGGTAACCATAACTTCAATATTTGTTTGGTTCATGGACCATGAGTTAGTTAAAAGTAAAAATCTTCTTAAAGGAATTAAAGTTTCTTTCAAAAATTTAAGCTATTTAAAACGTTCAGCATACGCTGATTATTCTCTTCAAGTTTTTGGACTTTCCTTAATAAGTTTTATGGCAATTCAAGCTGATAAGTTGATTATTGCTATTGTTTTGGATACCAGCGCTGTAACCTTATATACAATAATTACAAAACCCTATTTTGTTTTTAAAGGTATACTTGCTACAACAATTCCAGTTGTACAGCCAAAATTGAATGAATATTACTTTAACAATCTTTCAAACAATTTCATACAGCTATCACGCAAATTCACTAGAATTAGTTTTTTCATAATGTTATGCTGCACCATATTGATTGGGCTATATTACAAAGATTTGTTGTCCATATGGCTTAAAACCAATACCTATAATACCTATGCCAATTGGGGTATAATTAGCATGGCTACCCTTTGTTTAACATTGTTTTATACACAATTTCTTAGAACCTTGTTACATACAAACAAAATAAAATACATTATTTACTTTTCAATAATAGCTGTTTCTATTAATGTCATAACGAGTTCAATTTTATCCTACTATATCGGATTCCAAGGTGTAATTATTGGAACTACAGTCCAAATTACATTAGAATTAATATATTATAAATACCTGGAACGCAAGTTTGTAAGCATTGACAAACCGAAACCTAGTGGTTACAATTATCTTATTTATATTTTTACGATAATTCTGCTTTCAGTTGTCTGCTTTATTATGTTAGAATATTTCATCACCTCATATTTGTTAAAAATTGTTTCTTTCATTGTATTATTAAGTGCCTTTTCCATTGTTACATATATGATTTTAATTAAAGAAAATATTATGAAAAGGGCAACTTTGCATTAATAAAAATGACTATAGCAATTATAGTATCCTTTTTTGATTTAAGAAGTGACTTAAGACGGTTAATAGCCGAATTAAGCAAAACAAATAAAGTTATTTTATTTGTTAAACCTGAACATGAGTCATTAATCAATCGACATTTGAGTAATGAAATATCGTATCGTCTAATAAACGAAGCCAAACCGACTTTAGGCAATTTTTTGACCACAAGACTGTTTTTATTATTTAAAAAACTCCCCAAATCAAAACGGAATTATTATCTCATGGAAACTTTCAAAGCCCATGGATTAACAAATTCTAAAACTAAAAAAAAGGCATTATCGATTTTATTTTTACAAAAACTCATACCACATTTTATGAGTTATGACTTTTATTTAAACAACCTAAGGTATACGAGCAAAACTGACCTATCTGGAATTGATGCAGCACTAACATTTACAGAAATACATGATGATTACCTTTATAGTCGATTAATAAAATCTAAAATACCGCTGTTTACATATGTTTATAGTTGGGACCATGCATTTAAACATGTAAGATTTTCAAAGCGTATTCAATATTTAGTTTGGCATGCCGGAATTTCAGAAGATCTGGTGACCATGCATGGCATTCCAAACAATAACATTACTGTTATTGGGTCAACTCAATTGTGTTATTTAGATCAGTTTTTGAGCACAAATACATCCCCGAAACACAACTATAAATACTTTTATTACGCATGCGGTATTGGCATTCCTTCTCATGTTGAAGACGAACTTGGTATCGTAATTCAATTAGCAAAAACAATACATTCCATTTACCCCACCTACAAGTTAATTGTAAGGCCTTACCCAAATTTGAAGAATTGGAATATTTATGATTTGCTAAAAAATCAAACTAATATAATATTAGAAGATAATTATAGGGATCAAGACCTGGTTACAAGCGAGGAACAAATAATGGAAAAATTTCGTGTGATTTCAAACGCTAAAGGTTTTTTTCATATGGGAACAACATTGGGCCTGGAAGCATGTTTTACAAAATGCCCTGTTTTTATAATTGCAACTGTTCCGAAATCGCAATATAGTGTAAGCATCTATGATTTTGTTTATCAATCTCAAAATGTAAAATACTTAATTCATTCAAGTAAACTAAATACGATTTTAAGTTACAACCAGTTAAGAGATACCCTAATCAATATTGATGATCCTAAATTTTTACAATTTAGCAATTTGATCAAATCCCAATTTAATACCGAATCATTTGAATTGATTACAACAAAGTTTACGAATTACCTAAGCAGGTATAATACACACCATGCACAGTGAGGGTAAAAAAATAAGAGTGCTTATGTTTCCCTTTTCAAGGAATAGTGAAAACCCATATCAACAATTAATTGCTAAAGGGTTAATTGAAAATGGAGTGGAAGTGATAACTATCCCCAATAGAAAATTATTTCCCATATTTCAGGTCCTAAAATATCAATTCGATATTTTATATCTTTTTTGGCCTGAAGATTTTTATGTTGGCAAAAATGTGCTTACCGCATTAATTAAACAAACTTCCCTGCTTTTAAGTTTACCTATTTTAAGAAATAAAATAACCATATATTCTGCAGACAATCTGTTTAGCCACACCGTCACGCCTAAAACAGTCCATACAGAATCCAAATGGATAAACCGTATATTAAAGAATTGCTCAGGAATAATATTTTCAAGCGAGGCGGCAAAAACAATTTACCAAAACACCCATAAATATAGCCCTAAAAACTATGCTATCGTTCCGCATGTTAGTTTTTCCGGATTTTATCCTAATACAATAACAAAAGAAGCTGCAAAAAATATTTTAGGATTAACGAACACCTTTACTTTTTTAGTTTTAGGTCGTATATCCGATTATAAAGGAATTGAGGCAATAATTTTAAATTTTAATGCAATTGCAGAAGCGAGAGAAATAAAACTCTTGATTTGTGGCAAATGTGATAAAAATTACGAAACTAAAATCAATACTTTTATTAACAATAATCCAAAAATCGTCTTTATCAATAAATACATCAAAAATGAAGATGTACAAATATATATGAATGGTGCAGACGCTTTGATTGTGAACTATGTAGATACTCCATTGAATCCTGGAACATTAGAGTTAGCACATATTTATAAAATACCTGTAATTGCACCAAATCAACCAACTATCATTGCTAATTACGACCCCCGGTTATTATTTACGTACAAATCATTAGATAATCTGGCTTTAAAAGCGACCATGATTGATGCATTTGAGGCCATTCCAAAAATATCTGAAACATCCTTCATTAAAAATAACACACCTGCTCAAATTGGGAAAATATTAAAAGACTTTTACCACTCTCAACTGAATTTGAAAAAAAATATAAACAAGCATGTTTAAAGGCATTGGCAAACATATATCAATCGCTTTTATTGCCATAATATTACGATTTGGTGTTGCGTGGCTGGGCTGGAATACAAGCTTTTTTGAAGCTTATGATAATTCCATAACTGTGGTTTACCAGCGTAGCGCTTATTTGCTTGCATTCGGCTATGGTTACCAACAAGCACTGCCAGAATCACCAGCGTATTATCAGTTAGATTCAATTATTACTACAATTAATTCAGGTAGTAACTTAACTACTAATTATGAAATCACTGAAAATGGTCGATTTAACACCTCACATTATCCACCCGGTTTACCATTAATTGGTGCCGGTTTATTTAACATCACCAAAATACCTATTGCCTATTTATATCAAATTCTTGGCATATTAATCGACCTGATCACGCTCTATTATTTGTATTTATTGATTGTAAAGATAAGCACTCAAAAAGTTGCCTGGATTACTACATGGTTATATTGTTTAAGTCCGCAGGCAATATCTCTAAGTGTTTCCATGACACCGGATGCCTACATGCCTTTATTAGTTGTGGCCACTACCTATTACTTTTTGCAATACCTGGAGCATAATTCTTTTAAATACATTATTATTATTGCAGTTATAAACGGTTTAGGCGGCTACCTTCGTAGTGATTTTATATTACTTCCATTTGCTTTTAATTTACTATTTTTATTCAGGTGGCACCAATTTAAATTATTGAATATCTTAAAGTTTAATGTAGCCATTGCCGCAATCAGTTTTTTAATTCTAACTCCCTGGGCGCTACACAATAAAAAAACGCATGGAGAATTTAATCCCACGTCAACATCGTTAGGCGCAACTTTAATAACAGGATTATCTATTTTGCCCAATCCATGGAATTTAGGTCCAACGGATTATGACAGATTTGCAGAAGCTAAACTAATGGGATTTGACTCCCCATTCGAAACCGGGGCAAATGCGATGTTCACCGACCGTTTTAAATCATACATTATAGCAGAACCATCCTATTATGCAAAAACATGTTTATATAGGACTGGTTATTTTTTAACAGCACCACACGGCTGGGGACTAGAAGTAGATAAATATGCCAAGACCTATTCCGAATTAAGAAATGAAGGTGCTGCTTTTGGTTCATTCCCATATTTACTCGGAAAATACTGGACACAAATGTTATCTGCAATTTTTACCCTAATAAGTTTCCTTTCATTTTTTGTATTTATGCGAAAACATCCGGACCTAAATGTTAAATTAATTTTAGTTTCCGTTTTTTTATCAGTATATTTAAGTCATGTTTTCATTCATATCACCTCTGTATATTTAATGTCGTTATACCCTATTCAATGTTTTTTTATCGCGTATATGACAACAAACTTAAAATTCAGGAAGGTTGGAACATAAAAAAACACTGTTATACATTTGCACCAACGATGGTTCCGATATGCGAATCAATAAGGAGTTGCGAACCTTGTCGTCCAACTTTGCCATCACTTATATAGGAATTGGGCAAGGTGAAGTTTTTACGTTTGGGAAACAATATTGTCAATCATTCCACTTAGTTAAAGGCAAACGCAACAACCCGTTTACTATAGTTAAACTATTATTAAAACTTATAAGTCTTAAACTTTCAAAATACGATTCAGTACATGTTGTAAATGAAAAGTTGATAATTTTTTTATATCCCATCATTTTTCACAAGCATCTTGTTGTGGATATATTCGATAGTATTTTCCTCATTAACAACAAATCCAGAAATAAAAACATTTTACTAAAAAAAATTCTTTACGCACCGGCAAAAACTTTGTTAGTTACCGATGAAAACCGAAAATCGCTGATGCCTGATTTTGCTAAACACAAAGTAGCCATTTTACCTAATTACCCTTACAAATATGAAGGCCCGGTAGCAACAAAACAAAATAATCAACTTACCATTTTATACAATGGCTGGTTAGGTGAAAATCGTGGGACTGAATTTATTTATAAGTGTTTGGAAGCGGATTCGGAATTACATGTAATAATGGCAGGATGGTTAGCGGATGAAGCTTCTAAAAAGCTGCTTGATCATCCACAAGTCACTTACAAAGGCATTATGAAACAGGATGAAGTGTTGCACTTGGCCGCAACGGCATGTGATTATATTTTATGTGTTTATGCTCCAATAAATGAAAATAATATTAATGCCAGTCCCAATAAAATTTACGACTCGATACAAACCAAAACACCAATAATTACTAATGCAGAAGTAGTTGTTGCACAATTTGTAGAAACAAATCAAATTGGAGTAGTAATAGATGATTATTATCATTTTGACGCTAGGGAATTACTTGGCGTATTACGTGCAAGAAAAAACCAGTTTGTTTTCAACGACACATTAAGAACCATTTACACATGGGAAAATGTGGAGGGGATTTTATTGGCTGCTCATAGTCTATGAAAATATTGTTTTGCACAAATGCATTTGAAACGGTAAGCAATGGTCCTGCAAAATTTGCGCATTTAGTATTAGAAATGCAGAATTATTTTCCAGATTGTGAAGTGCGCGTGTTGACCGAAGATTGTAAAAGTCCGGTTAAAAATAAAATTTACAAACAACAGCTTTATATACCGCGTATATTTAAGCCTCTAGGCATGTTTTTACGCATGTTTCAATACCATAAAAAGGCGATGCATATTAAACACTCCGACTTTAATTTTGATTACCTCGTTTATAATAATGCCATTGTTGGAATTTGGAGTGGATTGCGTTATAAAAATACAATTGGATTTATCAATGACGACACCTATGCAACTACAAATTGGAAATCGTTTTGGGGATTAAATTGGAACAAGGGGAGAATATTTTTTACGACGGAGAAACTTGCCTGCAAATGCCTTAGGATGATTATTGTCAACTCCAATTATTTAAGTGCTTTAATTCAAAAAAAATATCATGTTCCTGCACATAAGGTTCAACGTTTGTATAAAGCAAAAGAAGTTGACAACGAGTTTAACACAAAATCGAACCTGGTGCCAACAATATTATTTGTAAAAAATGATTATTTACGAGGTGGCTTGTTCAATTTGGTTGATGCGTTAAAACTCCTATCAACACCTTTTAAATTAATAATTGCAGGGCCTCACGCAACGAGTAAACAATCCATATTATCTTATATTGGACAACAGCACCAACTCGAAGTTCAATTTAAAGGAATTGTAACCCCAATAGAAGTTTGCGATGATATGCGAAAAGCGGACATATTTTGTGTGCCATCAACAAAAGAAGCATTAGGCGTAGCTAACATTGAAGCCCTGGCAGTGGGGTGCACTGTGATTAGCACTCAAGTAGGTGGCATACCGGAAGTTTTAGATAATGGCAATAACGGCTGGTTGGTTCCGCCCAACAACCCTAAAGCACTAGCCAACGCTATACAAACTGCACTTTCAAACCCCGAATTATGTGCCGAAAAAACAAAAAACGGGCATATATTTGTTGAACAATTTAAATTGGGTAATGTGTTATCCAATTTCAAACAGCTTCTGACAAACCTTGGCTAGAGCACTCACACAACAACAAAAAATATTCAGAAATGTGGATTTCATATTACTGAATATTAATGCCTTATTAGTCATAATAGGATATGGATTAGCTGTTTACACAGACTCTGCATCTGTGCCATTGGTGAAAATTATTAAAACTGCATTTTTAGCAGTTTCATTGATAGCCCTGCTAAAGAACTTACAATTTAAGAGCAATCCATTTCCAAGTCCAACTATAATTTATTTATTGGTATTTGCGTTTTGGGTAACACTAATGGCATTTTTTGTGGAGGATGTTGTATTTTCCATTATGCGGGCCATGACATTTATTTTTCCGTTATTTTACACTTATCTCGTATTAACCAATTTAGCGAATAAATACGATGTATATACTTTACTTAAAGCTTTTGCCAGGTCATTTAACCTTATTTATAGTTTACCCATTATTGTTTTTTTATTAAGTGGAGCAGGTTTTTCACAAGCAAATATTTATGGTCAAACTGGAAATTCAGGTCATTTTTTTATTTCCAATCAATATGGGTGGGCTTGTGCCATGTTTTTAATTACCGGAATAGATGTTTGGCTAAATACCAAACCAAAAAAATTATATAAGTACTTTATCCTCGGCACTAGTATAGTTGGACTTTTTTTAGTTATGGCCAGTGGAAATAGAGCCTCCTGGGTAGCAATTTGTTTGGCTATCATCATTTTTATTCTACGCTTAAAAAATATCCGTTCTGATTTTAAAGTTTTAATAACCTTAATCCCAATAGTCGGGATAATTTGGTTTTATCAATTACCCGAATCATCAATACAGACGCGATTATCAGACACTGAAACACAAATTGACAAAGGTGAAGCCAGATTTAATACTGCAAAATTTGCTTTTGGTGTATTTAATGAAGATAAAATAAAATGGATAACAGGAGCAGGAATGTTTAATTACGAAGGCACAATTGGCTCCGATGGACTTGGTAATTATCACAACTCTTATTTAGAGGTACTATTTGGTGGCGGTGTTGGTTTGTTTATCATGTTTATTAATTTTATGATACTCAGGCCTTTCTATTATTATATTAAATATTATTCTAAAACATTTTTATTAATAACTCCAATAGCAATTATCCCTGTTTTTGAAAGTAATCTTACAGGTGGTCAATTTTTGTTCTACCCGTGGTTCGTTTTTATTTTACTATTTAACATTCCTCCGGATTATGATAAAAAACGTTGGGAAATAATCCAAGCTAAAAGAGAAAAACAGCAGAAATTGCTAGTCAAACCTAAATTTATTTAATGCTCAAAATACTTGTTGTAATTGGCACACGTCCGGAAGCAATTAAAATGGCTCCGGTAATACTATCATTAAAAAAACAAAAAAAAGTGAATTGCGAGGTTTGTGTTACAGCACAACACAGGGACATGCTGGACCAGGTACTTTCATTTTTCCAAATTCATCCTGATTATGATTTAAATATCATGACCGGAAATCAACAACTAAATAAAATTACAGCAAAAATAATATCATCATTGGATGAAATATACGACTTGTCAAAACCGGACCTGGTTCTTGTTCATGGCGATACCAATACTTCCTTCGCTGCTGCTTTGGCTGCGTTTTACCGCAAAATAAAAATTGGGCATGTAGAGGCTGGAATGAGAACCGGGAATTTACAACTTCCTTTTCCCGAAGAGGGAAATCGGGTGCTTACCACTCAAATTAGTAATTACCATTTTGCACCTACCAAAGAAAATGTAGCCCATTTAAAACGAAGTGGTGTTAAACCTAAAAATATCATTAAAACAGGCAATACAGTTATTGATAGCTTATTGCTTACCAGTAAAAAAGTAAAAAAATTCTCATCAGCTATAACTGAACCTCGTTTAGTTGATATCATTCAATCGAAGAAAAAAATTATATTAGTTACAGGACACCGAAGAGAAAACCTTGGCAAACCACTAACACAAATTTGTAACGCATTACAACAAATAGCGAAAATACATGCAGATGCAGTAATCATTTATCCTGTTCATCCAAATCCTAATGTGAGTGAACCGGTGCATGCATTATTAAATAACATTCCCAATATTATTTTAATCAGCCCTTTAGATTATCCGGATTTTGTTTTGCTAATGAAACATGCTTATTTATTACTTACAGATTCCGGTGGTATACAGGAAGAAGGGCCATCGCTTGGGAAACCGGTATTAGTACTTCGTGAAATAACAGAAAGGCCTGAAGCACTTAAGGCAGGCACTGTAAAACTTGTCGGCACAAACACTAAAAACATTGTTCAACAGGTTAGTAAATTATTAACATCCAAAGCCGCTTATCAAAAAATGGCGCTAAAAATAAACCCTTATGGGGATGGTAATGCTGCAGTAAGAATTACAAAATGGATTAATGAAAATGCCCAAATTTTGAAAAAATCAAATTAATGAAACAACTGATTCAACATTTACAAAGCGGGAAAACGACACTGGAAGAGGTGCCAATTCCTGCAGTTAAAAAAGG
>DAORKJ010000026.1:0-32974 GCA_035439505.1 Chitinophagales bacterium | reverse complement strand
ACAAAAAAACGTGGCCAGGTTATTCTCATTGGTGTAACTAATCTTCAATTGGACAGAACTGAGTTTTATAAAAAAGAAATAACATTTCAAGTTTCTTGTTCGTATGGAGCAGGCCGTTATGACGATCAATATGAAATTCAAGGTATAGATTATCCGGAAGCATACGTTAAATGGACAGCCAAAAGAAATTTTGAAGCCTTTTTAAGTTGTTTAAACAATAACACTGTTCAAACCGCACAATTAATTACATCAACAATTTTATTTGAAAAGGCTCCGGATGCATATGCCGAAATTGCAACAACCGATACTGTTGCTTTATTGTTAAAATATGCAAATGAGGATAAGGTTCAATCACAACCAGAAGGTATTGCAATTAAAACAAATAAACCTTCTGCGGTTACAATCGGTATTATTGGCTCAGGAAATTTTGCAAAGGCTACTTTAGTTCCTATACTTCAAAAAACAGGTGTTAACATCAAATATATTTGTGGCAATGACGGACTAAGCGCCGCTTTATTGGCTAAAAAATTTAATATCCCACACGCAGTAACATCAGCTGATGTTATAATTAACGACCCTGAAGTAAACCTATTAATAATTGCGACGCGACATGACTCACATGCCGCATTAGCAATTGCGGGTTTAAATGCCAACAAACATATTTTTGTAGAAAAGCCGATTGCTATAGACCTAAATTCATTAGAGCAATTAAAAGCAGCACATGCTCTGCACCCTGAATTAATTTTTCAAAGTGGATTTAACCGAAGGCATGCGCCATTGGCTAAACAACTAAAAGCAAAAATTCAAAACAATCCGGTTAGTAATATTGTTATTACCGTTAACGCCGGTGCATTGCCGGATGGACATTGGTTATATAATAAAGAAACAGGTGGCGGACGTATAGTTGGAGAAGCATGTCATTTTTTTGACTTAATGAGTTACTTTACCGGTAGCACCATAAAGTCAGTTTATGCCACAGAAGCTCCAATTAGCAATCAGCAAGAAAACACCATTGTTCATTTAACTTATCACAATGGAAGCCATGGCACTATCAATTATTTTGCAAACGGCCATAAAAAATATCCAAAAGAAAAAATAGAGGTGTTTGCAGGAAATAAAATATTTATTCTGGATAATTTCAGAAAACTGTATGCATACGGCGCCAACATTTCCAATCAATTATTTTCAAAGCAGGATAAAGGACATAAAGCCCAATTTGAAAACTTAATACAATCATTACATTCAGACCAAAACTCCTCAAACACTTTTGAATCTCTCTATAACACTACTAAAGCTACTTTATTAGTAGAAAAAAGCATCACTACAAAAGCACCACAGGAGGTAGATTAACACATGTGTGGAATAGCAGGTCTCATTAAAACAGCCGGTAACAATTCGAATTTTCGAGATGCATTTAAAAATATGCAACATCGAGGTCCGGATGCTACAGGCATTTACGAAGATGATGAGCTAATTCTTGGCAACCACAGACTAAAGATTCAGGATATCAGTGACAACGGCAATCAACCATTTTTTGATTCCGGTAACAGATATGCGATTGTCTTTAATGGTGAAATTTATAATCATCTCGATATCAGAAAAAAATTAAGTCAATACGATATTCGGTATGTCAGTACATCCGACACAGAAACTTTATTGTATGGGTATATCCATTTTGGCGAGCAAATTTTATCAGAATTAAATGGTATTTTTTCCTTTGTAATTTACGACAAAGTAAAAAAACAGTTATTTGGTGCCAGAGATCAAATAGGGGTAAAACCGTTTTACATCTATTCCAAACAAAATATATTTGCTTTCGCATCAGAATTAAAAACGCTGGTTGCATTAGATAACTTCGACAAAACCATCAATTACCCCGCGCTGGCTAATTATATGAATTATTTATGGTCTCCGGGTGAAGCAACACCATTTCTTTATGTAAATAAATTATTACCAGGCGAATGTTTTACCATTAACCTTAACGAACCGGGTAAACTGTATCGAAAAAAATATTATGAAATTAATTTTAATGGTAAACGCAACAATCAGGATGAATCTGCTTGGACAGTTGCCATTGATCAACAAATAAAACAATCACTCAAATCACAACTAATTTCGGATGTACCGGTTGGATTTTTTCTTTCGGGAGGAATTGATTCTTCTCTTCTTGTAGGTCAGGCCAAATCGATAATGCCAAACGAGCCTATACATTGTTTTACGATAAAAAATTCCAATGGCAACCGGCAGGATGGATTTGAAGATGATTTTAAATATTCAAATGAAGTTGCAAAATCACTAGGCACAAAATTGCATGTTGTTGATGGCGGAATTGATGTATTGCATGATTTCGATAAGATGATATGGCATTTAGATGAACCCCAATCTGATTTAGCGCCGATTTATGTGGCTAAAATTTGCGAGCATGCCAAACAAGAGGGTTTTAAAGTACTAATAAGTGGAACAGGTGGCGACGATGTATTTTCCGGATATCGAAGACATCAGGCTATCGTGACAGACAAGTTTACCAAACATATTCCAAACGGGGTTTATCAATTAGCATCTAAAATAATTGGTTCAGGTAATGCTAATCACCCAACGGTGCGCAGAATAAACAAACTTATTAAACATAAAAATGATGATGCGCTAACCCGTTTGGTGGGGTATTTTGAGTGGTTCCCTATCATGGAGCATCTGGATTTATTTCATGATGATATTCAATCGCAGGTTGTCAATAATAATCCGTCCGACTATATGATGGAATTGCTGGTGAATGTAAATAATGAACACGATCTATTGAATAAAATGTTATATCTGGAATTAAAAACTTTTCTAGTAGACCATAACCTTAATTATACCGATAAAATGGGAATGTCGTCAGGGGTAGAAGTAAGGGTGCCCTATTTAGATATAGATTTAATAGCTATGAGTACTCAAATTCCTACAAAGCTAAAAGTTCATAATTTTCAAACTAAATATATATTGAGACGTATAGCTGCGCAACATTTGCCCCAATCCATTATTAACCGCCCAAAAACAGGATTTGGTGCTCCTATACGAAACTGGGTAACTAATGAAATGGCTGCTATGGTGAATGAGCGATTATCGCCAAGCGAATTAAATAAATATCATATTTTCAACCCGGTTGCCGTACAACAACTAATTAACGATAACAAATCAGGCCGCATTGATGGCGCTTATACCATAATTTCAATTATGGCTATCCAGAGTTGGATGTCACAGTTTTATGATAACGACAATCTACATAATTAATTGAGTTTTCGCAGATATATTGATTACATAAATAACATGGGTATCCCCTATGTAATTGAAAGAAGTCTATATAGTTTAAAACAAAAATCCGGACTATTAAAACACACATTAACCATAACACCTACTCATAGTTTCCCAATTACAGGAAGCAAATGGCTCAACAACAGAGGTAATTTTTTATTTCAGAATAAAACAGACCTTACCCTTTTAAAAACACCAACTGCAACTTTAAAGGAAAAAGCCGCAGCCATTTTTTCAGGCAAATTACCGTATTTTAATTATCACTATTTTGAGATACCGGAAACAAACAGATGGCATATTCATCCGCTAACGAGATATCATTACCCCAACAACATATATTATTTTAATATCAATGATTTTGCAGAAGAACAAGACATTAAATATGTTTGGGAGGCTTCAAGGTTTTGTTATGTTTACGATATTATAAGGTATGATTATCATTTCCAGGAAAATCAATTTGACTTTATATTTAAAGAAATTACTTCGTGGATACAAGACAATCCGCTCAACTATGGCCCGAATTATATGTCCGGTCAGGAGGTTGCAATTAGATTATTAAACTGGTGCTTTTGTATCCACTATTATGCGAATGAAATTGCCAACAATGAAGCACTTTGGCAAAAAGTAATGTGTTCAGTCTATGAACAACTCAAGCATATAGATGCTAATTTATTTTTTTCACAAAAATTTGTCCGGAACAACCATCTAATTTCAGAAGCCACTTGTTTATTTGTTTACAGCTTGCTGTTCCCTACATTACCGGAATCTGCAAAGTGGCAAATCAAGTCAAAACAAATATTGGAGCAGGAAGCACAATTTCAAATATTTAATGACGGCAGCTACCTGCAATATTCAATGAATTACCATCGTGTTATCATTCAGCTTTACAATTGGGTGCTGAAAATAGGTAATTTAAACAAGGTGAAATTCAGTGATGATTTTATTAGTCAAATTAAAAAAACATTACAATTTTTAGTTCAAAACACCGACCCTGTAAGTGGCTACACACCCAATTACGGCGCAAACGACGGGTCGTTAATTTTTCCATTAAATAATAACGATTATCGTGATTTCAGGCCGCAACTACAATCGCTGGCACACACATTAAATTTAAATGTGTATTCGGAAGTTTTTGAGGATACCTGTTGGATAAATAATAAATGCGATTTTAACTTTAACGAAACATTATTTCAACAAAAAATCAACCAGTTCAACACAGGAGGGTATTATAATTTTAGTGATGCTGAAACATTTACTTTTATTAGATGTGGCAGCCATATTAGACGACCATCGCAGGCAGATAATTTGCATATCGACCTCTGGTATCAATCGCAAAACATTATGAGAGATGGAGGAACCTATGTTTATAATGGCGATGCTGCTTTACGGGAATATTTTTTTGGCACACAATCACATAATACAATAAAAATTGGTGCTAGTAATCAAATGTTAAAAGGCTCCCGGTTTATTTGGCATTTTTGGTCAAAGGCAAACTCCGCTGAATTAATTGAAACAGATGAGGCATTTATTTTTAATGGCAGCATAAACGCCTTCGCGAACAAAGGAAATTGGGCAACACACACACGTAGGGTAGTTAAGCCCAAAAAGACGGCTTCCTGGGTAATTTCAGATACTGTAAGCAATCATAACAATTTACCCATCACGCAAATTTGGAACCCGGGTCCTATGTTTGAAGCGCAATTCAACATTCATGCAATTGATGCGCATAATAATCCAATAACCCCGGTTTATGAAAAAGGATTTTATTCAAACACTTATGGTCAAATTGAAACAATACAGCAAATACTATTTCACACAACTAGTAATACGATAGTTACCCAAATTACTTTAAAATAACAGCATGCATATTTTATTGATTCATCAATATTTTCAGGAAACCGATGATCCGGGTGGTATGCGCTGGAATGCTATGACTAAATTATGGGTTGAACAGGGGCATACCATCACCGTAATTGCAGGAATGACACATTATGCAAAGGGAACCCGAAATCCTAAATACAATAATAAATATGTGGTAGTGGACGAATTCGCACCTGGCATAAAGGTGATAAGAACACATGTTTCTCGTTCATATAATAATAATTTCAGGGGTAGGATGAATGCCTATTTTGCATTTGTATTTTCAGGAACAATTGGTGGTTTACTCAAAGCTAAAGATAAATACGATTGTATCATTGTTAGTTCACCTCCATTAACCGTAGGCATTACTGCACTAATATTAAAATTTTTCAAACGTTTACCTTTTGTTTTTGAAATTCGGGATTTATGGCCTGAATCAGCAATAGATACCGGGGTACTTACCAATAAGTTCTTTATAAAGTTAGCATTGATGCTTGAAAAGAAATTGTACAAAAGTGCTACCCTTATAAATGTTTTAACACCTGCAATGAAAAATACCTTAATAACAAAAAAAGGTATAGCAGAAAATAAGATAATTTATTTCCCAAATGCTGCAGATTTCGAATTAAGTGAACATCTGCTTATTAATTCCACAACAAATTCTCTCAGACGAGAACTTGATCTCCCTGAAGACAAATTGATTGTTTGTTATGTAGGAGCACACGGTGTAGCTAATCATTTAATTCAGGTATTAGATGCAGCAGAGCTATTAAAAAATGAACCCATTATATTTTTATTGTTGGGGGATGGAATGCAAAAAACAAACCTTCAGGAAATTGCCAGTCAGCGCAATTTAACAAATGTAATTTTTCGACCTGCAGTTCCGAAAGCAGATGCCATGAAATATATTTTAGCCAGTGATATTGGAATGTCCATTCTAAAAAAAGCCGAAACATTTAAAACGGTTTTCTCCAACAAAACATTTGATTACATGGCCTGCAAAAAACCGATTATTTTAGGGATAGATGGTGTTTCCAGAGAATTGCTAGCCACTGCTGATGCTGGTATATATGTAGAACCTGAAAATCCCGAGGCGCTTGCAAATGCAGCAGTACGTTATTTACACAACCGTGAATTAATATCAACACAAGGTGAAAACGGATATCGTTTTGTTAAAGCTAATTTTGATAGAAAGATTTTAGCGACTAATTACATTCAAACGCTAAGTAAATTCTTTGACAAAAAATCTGCACAAACAATAATGCAAAAAGCAACTACCAATGTACCGCAGGCTGATTAAACCTTTGCTTGACTTTTTATTTGCTTTTATAGGCATCATTTTATGTTTGCCTTTATTTATACTTATCAGCCTGTATTGTGCCATCAATTTTAATGGGCATGTGTTTTTTACGCAACAACGCATTGGTAAAAACGAAAAAACGTTTACCATTTATAAATTCATTACCATGCATCCGCCAACTGGTAACTATAAAAACAAACCGGATGCAGAAAGACTTACAAAAGCAGGCGCTTTATTGCGACTTACCTCATTAGATGAATTACCACAATTGTTTAATATTATTTCCGGTAAAATGAGTTGGGTAGGGCCTCGACCATTATTGCCTGAGTATCTGCCTTTTTATACCAATGAAGAAAAGAAAAGACATCAAGTAAAACCCGGAATAACCGGCCTGGCACAAATAAATGGCCGCAACTTAGTGGGCTGGGATGAGCGCTTACAACTCGATGCACGATATGCTGAAAAAGTGAGTTTACTGCTCGATTTACAAATTGTGTTTCGCACAGCAATTTATATTATTCAACGCCGTGATGTAGTTGCTAACCCACAATCAGTATTGCTACCATTGCACATAGCCAGAAAATTAAATTCCCCTAACAAATAATTTTATTATGGAAAACGAACGTATTTATTTATCTCCGCCTCATATGGGAGGTACTGAGTTAGCCTATATTCAGCATGCATTTGACACCAATTGGATTGCGCCATTAGGCCCACATGTTGATGCATTTGAAAATGACCTTTCAGGATATTTGCATGTAAAGGCTTGTGCAGCATTGTCATCAGGAACAGCAGCATTACACCTGGCATTAATACAATTAAATGTACAACAAAATGATTATGTAATATGCCCAACCTTCACATTTTCAGCCTCGGCCAATCCTATTTTATATCAAAAAGCAATTCCGGTATTCGTCGATAGTGAAAAGGATACATGGAATATGGATCCTGAATTATTAGAAGAAGCTGTGCAATTTTGTTTACGTCAAAATAAAAAACCTAAAGCAATAATTGTAGTGCATTTATATGGTATGCCTGCTAAATTAAAAGCTATTCAAAAAATAGCCGATGACCATGGCATTCCCATAATTGAAGATGCTGCTGAATCGTTAGGCTCAACGTATTATGGTAAACATACCGGCAGCTTTGGAACTTTTGGTATTTTGTCGTTTAATGGGAATAAAATTATTACCACTTCGGGTGGTGGCGCATTAGTGTCATCGAATATAGAAGCCATAAAAAAAACGCGTTTCCTTGCAACACAAGCGCGTGACCCGGCACCTCATTATCAGCATTCTTCAATTGGATACAATTATCGTATGAGTAATATTTGTGCGGCTATTGGCAGAGGACAAATGGAAGTGCTTTCAAATAGAATTGATGCCCGCAAAAAGAATTTTAATTATTACCATTCTCGTTTATCAGTTTTGCCTGCCATCACATTTTTACCTGAGCCGGAAAATGTTTCATCCAACCGATGGTTAACCACCATACAAATAGATAGCACTCAAACAAGTGCAACGCCAAACTCCATTCGACTTGCACTTGAGGAATTAAATATTGAATCTCGACCGCTTTGGAAACCTTTACATCTTCAACCTGTATTCGCCCAATTTCCTAGTTTTGTTGCTGATACCAGCGCAAATTTGTTCCAAAACGGGCTTTGTCTACCCTCCGGTTCAGCCTTGACAGAAATACAATTAGACCGCATCTGTAGCTGTGTTGAAGCAGCAATAAAGGCTTAAATTTTACTTACCTTACACTAAAGTTTATTTTGTAATTACAAACCAGTAATTTTGGCCTTAACAGCCAACAATTACATTTTACCCTATTATTGTTATCCCGAACCATCTCCGTGAACCCAAAAGTTGAAACCTATTTATGAGTAACAATTGGAGTAATTATATCAATCGGGAATTCGGCACACGCATTATTTCAAAATGGGTAGTGTTTATATTTGATATTGTTATTACCCTTTTTACTTATGGTGTTGCTTATACTTTAAGATATAATTTTAATACTGCTGCAGTTTCGTTTGATGTATTTATTGACGACATCATTTTAACTATTGTCGTTTATGCAATAAGCTTTTTATCTTTTAAATCTTACGATGGTATTATTCGCCATTCAGGTGTTGCTGATGCGCTTCGACTAATCAAAGCGGGGTTAATGGCAATAATAATACTTATTGTATTAACTACAATAAGTAAAGCCTATGACTTCAGTTTCGGCATAACACCAATTGCTATTGCCATCATCCATCTGGTAATTAATGTATCTATTTTAGTTTTTAGCCGGTATGGGATTAAAGTATTTTTTTATGAAGTAAACCGTAATAAAATTAGCAAAATTCCGGTTGCAATTTACGGAGCTGGCAGAAGAGGCTTAAGTGTATTTCAGGCCATTAAAAATGATGCGGAATCCAATTTTGTAGTTGCAGCTTTTTTAGACGACAATGACACTAAGCTGAATAAAACCATTGAAGGTGTTAAAATTTTTTCCCCTAAAAAACTGGAAGCAGTAATTAACAGGTATCAAATACAACAACTTATTATTGGCATTCACGAAATTGAACCGCAGAAAAAAAATGATATAGTTGCTATTTGTTTTGAACATCAAGTGAGCGTTAAATCAGTGCCACCGGTGGCTAACTGGATAAATGGTCAGCTCAGTTTAAAGCAACTAAAAAATATCAATATTGAAGACCTGCTTGGCCGTGAACCAATTATGCTGGAAAACGAACAAATACATCAAACACTTTCCGGTAAACGTATTTTGGTAACAGGCGCCGCCGGTTCAATAGGCAGCGAACTGGTTAAACAAATAATTAAATACGCACCAAAACAACTTATCCTTATTGACCAGGCAGAAAGTCCGTTGTTTGACTTGAAAATGGATTTATTATTTGCAGAGCAATTGCGATTACATACTCAGGTTGCTTTTATTGTTTGCGATATTACTAATCAGGAAAGATTAGAGAAAATATTTGCCTCACATAAACCGGAGATGATTTTTCATGCAGCAGCTTATAAACATGTTCCGTTAATGGAAGATAATGTTTACGAAGCGGTAGATGTAAATATATTTGGCTCAAAAAATTTAATTGACCTAGCCATAAAAAATAATGTAGAAAAATTTGTCATGATTTCTACGGACAAAGCTGTTAATCCAACTAATGTGATGGGCGCAACTAAAAGGGCGGCAGAAGTGTATGTGCAATATAAATCAAAATTATTTCCATCAAACACCGTGTTTATTACTACCCGATTTGGCAATGTTTTGGGCAGCAATGGATCGGTAGTAAATTATTTCAGCAAACAAATTGCACAGGGTGGGCCATTAACTATAACCCATCCGGAAGTTACCCGCTACTTTATGACTATTTCGGAAGCTTGTCAACTCGTTTTGGAAGCGGCAACTATGGGAAAAACCAGTGAACTTTATCTTTTTGATATGGGGAAACCGGTAAAAATTATCGATTTAGCCCGCAAAATGGTGCTTTTGAGCGGGTTAGAACCGGAAACCGATATCCCTTTTGTGTATACTGGTCTCCGTCCGGGTGAAAAATTGCATGAAGAATTGTTAAACACGAATGAAAATACCTTACCAACCCATCATCACAAAATCAAGGTTGCGCTAACGGCTGAGTATAGCCCCGAAATTGTAGAATCGTACATCGAAACTTTACAAAATGCACTGAAATCAGGCGATACAACGGATATTGTGACCGCCTTGAAGCACATGATTCCGGAATTTATTAGCCAAAACTCCGATTTTGAACACCTCGATGCAACTAAATCGGACAAATTGCCTGTCACCAATTAACTTACATTGCCAGAATTGGTGCTTTTGTAATCAAGCCGAAACCCTATATTTGTCGGCTAATTATATTTACATTAAGGTATAGTTAAAGCAAATTCATGTTAACCAAAGCACACCATAGGAATAAGTTTGTCAGGATACTGCTGATGATTTTGATAGCATCACCTTTGTTTCAGGCATGTGGGATTATTAGCCCTAACAAAATGCTGGACGCAGATAAAGGCTATACAGGAGCAAGTTTCCTCAATACAAACACGCCTGATTTTGTAATTGCCCAAGGCGATAATGTTCAGGTTTTGGTATTTACTAAAAACGGCTATGCATTAATTGAACCTCAAATTAGTACTCAAAATAACGGCAACACTCCTGAAACAAATAGTGTTCCTCTTGATTATTCCATTGATATTAACGGAGAAGCAAATTTGCCATTGGTTGGACATGTTAAACTATCGGGTTTAACCATTAGGGAAGCTGAAACATTACTTGCACAAAAGTATGCATCCAATTATATAGACCCTTTTGTTAATGTAAAAATTACTAATAAATATATTACAGTATACAGAGGTGGAACTGACGCCAGACAAGTAATTCTTTCTCGCCCTGATATGACCATTTTAGAAGCAATTGGCGCTGCAGGCGGGGTGCCTGAAAATGGAAAAGCATCAACTATCACAATAGTTCGCAAAATTGATGGGCAACCTCAAACTGAAATAATTGACCTTTCTGAAATTGAAAGTATCGCTAAGGCGAACACAAATGTTTTGCCTAACGATGTTATATATGTTGAACCTGCATTTAATGGTTCCATAATCAGAGAAGTTGCACCAATACTTACTGCATTATCAAGTATCGTTCTTATTTACGTTTCGTTAGTTAATTTAAATAGATAATTTTCAGGGCATGTCGAATACAGGTGAAAATTTAAAGAATAATGAAATAGCAGAGGAACAATCGTTTAACTGGAAACTATTTCTTACAATTGGTTGGATAACAAGATGGTGGGTTGTACTGTATATCATTCTCGCTATTGTTGCTTCCTTTTTAATTAGCCGATACTCAACTCCTTTATATTTATCACAAGCCGATGTGCAGTTTAAAGATAAATCCAAAGAAAACACCATCGATTTAGGCATTTTGGTATCCAACACCAACGTTGATCGACTCAACGAAGAAATGACCATACTCAAATCGAAGGGGTATAAATTAGATGCGCTTAAACAATTACCTATTCAGGTTTCTTATTTTATTAAAGAAAACGTAAAAGAAGGTGAAATTTACAAGGCAAGCCCTTATGAAGTCAAAATAGATATTATTGACTCCAATATTATAGGCCAAAAAATTTCTGTTGCCATAATCGACACCAACCATTATAGTTTAAAGTACTTATATGACCATGAAGATTTAGATTTTAAATTTGAATTCGGCAAACCCTATAGCACGCCGGCTTTTAACATCACTGCAAGACTTGTACGCCGTGAAACGCCAAATCTCAATAAAGATTATTTCTTCATCATAAATAATGTAGAGAAAGAGGCTGAAAAAATTGAAGGTAAAATACAAATTGATGTTGACAATTTGTACGGAGGTAAAATCGTTATCAACTATCGCGACAACAATCCGATTAAAACCAGGGATATAGTTAATGCTATTGCGGAAGAAATTGTAGCAATGAGCTTAAAACGTAAAGCCGGAAGTGCTGAGATGATAATTACCTTTATCGAAGACCAGATTGACTCTCTTGAACAGGAATTATATAATCAGGAAAACATTTTGAAAAATTTCAAAAAAGACAATCTGATTATTAGCCCTGAACTTGCCGAGACAAATATTATTCAAAAATTAAATGAAATAGATCAGGCAAAATTTGAAGTATTGCTGGAAGGAAAAAGTTTGAAATGGCTGAAAGATTTTACCAATAATAAAAATACGGATATTGATGCATTAGCCAATTATTTTGGCGACCTACAATACAACGACTTTACACCCTATTTGAACTCGTTGGTGGAGCTCAATAAAGAACGTGAAAATCTCAGCATGAGTGTTCCTTCAAACGACCCTCGTTTAAGTTCTATCAATAATCAGATAAAAAAAGTAACTGCGAATTTTAAAGAAGCTATTGTTAATGCTGAAAACAAATTAGAAGTTAGAACAAAGTATCTTACTGAAGAACAGGAAAAATACGAGGCTGAGTTTTTGCAATTACCTGAAAAACAATCTGAATTTGCACGCTTAACCCGGTTAAATGATTTAAAAGAAAAATATTATTTATTACTGCTCGAGAAACAATCAGAATATGAAATTACACTCGCCGGTATGAGCAGTGATTACGTAATTTTAGATGCAGGTGAACGCGGAGATTTGGTGGCTCCTGTAAAATCCAAAATATGGGGTCTTGCTATACTTATTTGTATTGGTATTTCATTTGCTCACATTTATTTACGCTTCCTGTTACATAGCACTATTATTGGTGTTCCCGACGTTGAGAAATCGACAAACGTACCGCTGCTAGGAGCGCTGCCTCTATATAGTAAAGGTAAATTAGATTTACCTCGTGTAGTTGTTTCAGAAAGTCCTAAATCACAAATTGCTGAATCATTTAGGGCCATTCGAAGCAACATGCAGTATTTTATTAAAAATGACAACAAGTCGAAATTAATCGTTATTACTTCTACAGTGAGTGGTGAGGGAAAAACGTTTACTGCTATTAACCTGGCCAATGTAATTAGCGCAACAGGTAAAAAAGTAATATTGGTAGATTTTGATTTACGCAAACCCAAAATTCACAAGGCTGTAGATGTTAAAAACATCAAAGGTGTAAGCACCATTCTGATAAACAGAGATACAATTGCTGAGTGTATTTTAACTGATACAAATGCCGGTTGCGACGTTTTAATTGCAGGACCTGTACCACCAAATCCTGCAGAATTGTTAGTATCAAAAGCTGCTGATAAATTATTGGATGATTTATTGGCTATTTACGAATATGTGGTAATTGACAGCCCTCCAGTCGGTATAGTTTCCGACTCTATTCCTATTATGGCCAAGGCTGATTTAGCAATTTACATGATTAGAGTTAATTATTCTAAACGCAATTTCATTGGCAATGTACACAGATTATATAACGATAATCAGTTAACCAATTTAGGTATTGTTGTTAATGATGCCAATGCAAGCGGAACGGAATATGGCTATGGATATGGTTATGGCTATGGTTACGGTTACGGCTACACCGGCTACAATGAATATTACTCTGATAGTGTTGGACCTACCTCCTTCTGGAAACGATTCTTTACTATAAACAGAAAACGTAAAAGGAAGAAAACGTTATAATTTCATTTCAATTTTGAGGTATTTACCTGTATGGCTTTTTGTGTGTTTAGCCACTTGTTCAGGTGTACCTTCAACCAGGATATTTCCACCACCGGCACCACCTTCCGGTCCAAGGTCTATGATATGGTCTGCGAGTTTTATTACATCGAGATTGTGCTCAATAATTAAAACCGTATTTCCTTTATCAACCAAATCATTAATTACATTCATCAATACACGTATGTCTTCAAAATGTAATCCCGTGGTTGGTTCATCTAAAATATAAAATGTATTTCCCGTGTCTTTCCTTGATAATTCCTCAGCGAGTTTAACCCGTTGTGCTTCTCCTCCACTCAATGTTGTTGACGATTGCCCTAATCGAATATAACCCAATCCTACTTCCTGCAAAGTTTTTATTTTTTTGAAAATCCTTGGATGGTTTTCAAAAAAATCAGCCGCGTGATCAACGGTCATATCTAAAACATCAGCAATATTTTTTCCTTTGAAATAAATCTCCAGTGTTTCTCTGTTATATCTTTTACCGCGGCACTTTTCACATTCTACATAGACATCAGGTAAAAAATTCATTTCTATCACTTTCATTCCTCCGCCTTCACAAACATCACATCTACCACCCTTAACATTAAATGAAAATCTACCTGCTTTATAACCTCGAATTTTTGCTTCGGGTACCATGGCAAATAAGTTTCTGATTTCAGAAAACACATCTATATAAGTAACGGGATTTGAACGCGGTGTTCTGCCAATTGGAGATTGGTCTATTTCAATTACCTTATCAATGTTTTTCAGACCGTCAATTTTTTTATACGGCAGCGGTTTTTTCAGCGAGTTGTAATAATGCTGCTGCATGATAGGGAACAAGGTGCCATTAATTAAACTCGATTTTCCACTACCACTCACGCCTGTTACACAAATCAAAACACCCAATGGAAATTTTACAGCAACATCTTTTAAATTATGTCCTGTTGCCCCTTGTAATGTTATTTCTTTGCCATTTCCTTTTCGGCGTGTTTTTAGATATTCAATTTTACGTTGCTCATTTAAATAATCAGCTGTTAAGGTATTTGCCTGCATAAATTTAACAGGATCTCCTTCTCCAACTAATTCTCCACCATGAATTCCCGCTCCTGGCCCTAAGTCGATAACATAATCGGCATGCATCATCATGTCCTTATCATGTTCAACCACTAAAACGGTGTTACCACTATCGCGCAAATCCTTTAATGCATCAATCAATTTATTATTATCACGTTGATGCAATCCGATAGAAGGTTCATCCAGAATATAGGTAATGCCCACTAATTGCGAACCAATTTGTGTTGCCAGCCTAATACGCTGCGATTCACCACCACTTAATGTTCGTGTAGGTCGGTCAAGCGACAAATAATCTAAACCCACATTTTGGATAAACCCAATACGTGCGCGAATTTCTTTTAATATATCTTTCGCAATTACTTGTTGTTTAGCATTCATCCTTACATCAACATCACTAAACCAATTATTGAGTTCTTTGATGTCCATTAAGGCTAACTCAGCAATATTTTTTTCATCTACCTTAAAATACAGTGCTTCTTTTTTGAGGCGCGTTCCATTACATTCATCGCAGGTAGCCTTTTCCATAAAATCTTCAGCCCATCTGCGCATATTTTCAGAAATGGAATTGGAGAAACAACGTTTTATCAATTTAGTTAAACCGCCAAATTCGAGTGTGTACCACCTATCTGTTTCGCCTAAAAATACCGAATCATCTTCAGGTAATTCCGCATCGCCTTCATTACCAAATAAAATAGCATTTACTCCTTTTTTAGGAATGTCTTTTATTGGAGTGGAAAGATTAAATTTATATTTTGTAGAGATGGATTTTATCTGCTTAAATAAAATATTGTCTTTAAATTCTCCAAGTGCTACAATACCACCATTATTAATTGTCTTTGATTTATCCGGAATAAGTGTTTCCAAATTTACTTCATACACAACACCCAACCCTTTACATTTTGGGCATGCACCGTATGGCGAATTAAATGAAAATGTATTTGGAGAAGGCTCTTCATAAGAAATACCTGATGCAAGACACATTAATTTTTTGGAATAATTAAATACAGTTCCTTTATCGGCATCCATTACCATAATAAACTGCTTCCCCGACTTTAAAGCCTGCGCAACACTTTGTTTAATGCGTACTAAATCATCTTCGTCAACCTTAAATCTATCAATTACGATTTCGATATCGTGCATTTTATAGCGGTCAACCTGCATTTTAGGGATTAAATCTTTTATCTCACCATCAATACGCACTTTTAAAAATCCCTGCTTGCGAATTTGTTCAAACAATTCGCGGTAATGACCTTTTCTTCCTCTTACAACAGGTGCTAATAAAACAATTCGCTTCCCATTAAACTTGGTAATAATACTTTGTATTATCTGCTCTTCTGTAAAGCGCACCATTTTTTCACCTGTAGCATAACTATAAGCATCTGAAGCCCTTGCATAAAGCAGACGCATAAAATCATATATTTCGGTAATAGTACCTACTGTTGAACGAGGATTTTTGTTGGTAGTTTTTTGTTCTATGGAAATAACCGGACTGAGACCGGAAATATTATCTACATCGGGTCGTTCAATGGCACCAAAAAATTGTCTTGCATAGGCAGAAAAACTCTCCATGTAACGACGTTGCCCTTCTGCATAAATGGTATCAAATGCCAACGAACTTTTTCCGCTTCCACTTACACCGGTAATTACCACCAAACTATTTCTCGGAATATTTACATTGATATTTTTCAAATTGTGCACACGAGCGCCCTGCACTTCTAAATAAGTAACATCTTTATCGCTTATTTCTGGCAAATTAGCAGGTAAAACGGTATTTGTAGACTTTGTTTTTTTCACTTTTTGAAACTCCTTACAATAGCTCCTTTATTTCTGATTGCGAACTATTTTAACGTGCAAAGGTAAGGGTTTTAGTCTCGAAAAACAGGAAACCTCCAATAATAGTAGTAGTGTAAATGGTAAAATATTTATCAACAAAAGCCGTCAGGGCAGCGCTGCTATGCATTTTAATTCAATAGCTATCGGTGTTGGCAAGCTTGTTATGCCTACTGTTGTTCTGCAAGGCTGACTTTCTTTGAAATATTCTGCATAAAGACGGTTATAAGTAGCGAAATCGCGCTGCATATCAGTTAAAAAAACAGTCACATCCACTAAATCTTCCCAACGGGCACCGGAGGCTTCCAAAACGGTTCTTACATTATGAAAAACTGAGCGGCATTGTGCTTCAAAATCGAAAGCAGTAAAATTGCCATTTTTATCAATTTCCACGCCGGGAATTTTGTTTGTTCCTGCTTCACGCGGACCAATACCGGATAAAAACAACAAATTGCCAACTTTACGTGCATGTGGATACAAACCAACAGGTTCTGGTGCTTTATAGGTATGGATGATATTATCGCTCATGTGCCAAATATAAAGTCAAAACACCAAAATTGACTACTCTTATACTAATTTTTTGTATTTAACGTTTTTTAACCCATGTGAAGTGTGAAATAGGTTTGATGTCAGCATCTTGAATTTACCTAAAACCAATTATATGAAAAGTTTCATTGTTACACTTCTTATTTGCAACGTTTTATTATTCACCAATTGCGACAACACATCTACATCAACAGCACCTCGTGCCACTACATTGGAGGATGTATCCCACGCAGAACCTTATGCTGTTGAGGAAACAACCACATTACCTCCAACTGTTACACTCAATGCTCCCGAAGCGGAAAAATCCACAGTGAGTGAAAGCATTGAGGCGCGTATTGATGCCGAAATTAAAAGGCAATTAAAATTAAACCCTGAGTTGCCGGCACTTAATGAAGTGGCAGCCGCTTACAACAACATTACCGTAAAAGTATTTACCGGCTTAGCCGATGCAACAGGTGGTGAAACGTATATGGTTGACAATGCCAAATTTGTTGTTGAAGCCATTACCGATATTATTAAAACCTATATGTCGAATGAAACCGATTTGGTTTTTTTAATTGACAAAACAGGTAGTATGAGTGATGATATTGCTGAAATTAAAAAGAGTATTACGGCAATTATAGAACAGATTGCCCCTTTCGAAAATACCAGAGTAGGCTTTGCATTTTATGGTGATAAAAATATTGATAAAGCAACATGGTATAGCAAAGTTAATTTAAGTGATGATTTCACCGCTGCGAAAAAAATCATTGCGTCGACGCATACCACCGGCGGAGGTAATCTTGAAGAAAGCGTATATGATGGCGTTGCTAAAACCATTAAAGAAATGAATTGGGAAGAAGGGAGAAGACGGGTAATTTTATTAATTGGCGATGCGCCAAGTTTAGAACCACCTTATAGTGAATTTACCATGGAAGATGTTATTAATATGGCAAAGGATGAATCCGTTTCTATGAACTTTTATCCAATTGTTATTGGCTTATCAGGAAGTATAAACGGTGTAGGCAAATTGGCTGAAGTACCAACCACTGATGCGGAAATTATTACCTCTATTGCACCAAACCCGGCTACCAATTACACCTTATTAAAAGCTACAGCAACCGGCAAATACACGGTAGAAATTTTTGATATTAATGGCAAATTAATTCAAACAAAAAAATTCAACGACAACAATACATCTATTATGACTGATGAATTGGCAACCGGTGTTTATGTAATCCGGTTATACGATGAGGACAATAAAAAAATCGACAGCAAAAAACTTGTTGTACGACATTAATTACGGTTATTTTTTGGGGTTAAATACAGTTGCAAATCACCGATGGAAGTCGGTGATTTTTTTGTAAAATAATGTACAGAAAAAAGGCACTCGTTTTGAGTGCCTCGTTATAAATATTATTTATTTAATTCTTAATCGTTGCCCCGGTTTCAAAACTTTTTTACTGGAGATGCCATTTAATTTACAAATTTTAGCAACCGTTGTGTGATTACGCTGAGCAATTTTTCCAAGCGTATCACCTTTCTTAACAGTATAATATTTTTTACCGGTAGATGATGTTGCACTTGTTGAAGATGTAGTTGACGGTTTAAAATGTTCCTTTTTTAAGTAAAACATTTCCGCGGTTAAATCTTCATTTTTAAAATCAATTAAATATTTAGGATTAATTGCAGCACCGCGGTATCGCAACTCATAATGTAAGTGAGGTCCTGTGCTTCGACCGGTGTTACCGCCTAAAGCAATTTTACTTCCTGAATCAACAGTATCACCTTCGGCAACTAAAATTTTGGATAAGTGGGCATAGTAAGTTTCTAAACCATTAAAATGTTTAATCACTACTAAATTTCCGTAACCCGAAACAACATCTGCTTTTTTCACAATACCATCAAAAGAAGCATATACATCATCACCTACTTCAAGGTCTAAATCTATACCTGAGTGAAACCTGCTTCTTCTCCAACCAAAATCAGAGTTAACTTTACTTTTTCCTAATGGGAAAGTATAACAATTGCTCCAAGGACTAACTAAAAACACCTGAATACTGTCGGTCATTTTTGTAGGATCAAAAACTTCCCCGGCATTTAATTCATTTGCCATAAATAAGTCGTCATACACTTCAAAATCTTCCGCCTCTTCTGGTGTAGCATAATCCACACCACCAATATTTTCATTTTCAGCCTGTTCGCTTAAACGAATATTTTCGCCAAGTAAAACCAGCTGTTCACTAATCGGCAATTGTTCGTGGGCAGTTATAAGAGACTGGCCGCGAAGATTTGCTTCGGGTGTGTAATCTGAAATTAATCTTGGTGCTGCATTCGCATTAGCGTCAACAACATAAAAATCTTCTATAAATAGAAGTTCGGTTGATGGCGTCGAAGTAGTATCGACAATTGCCTGAAAATTTGTGTTTTCTTTTTGTATGGCTGCAGTGTAAGTGCCACAGGCGCTCATCATTGCTACCGCCGCAAATCCGGCTGTTAAAACTGTTGTGGGGGTTCTTCTGATTTTTTTTAAATAAGCCACTTTCCTCCGTTTTAAAGTTTTATACAAATATTTTTAGGTTCGGTAAAAAACCGAAGAGCCTCTACTCCGCCTTCGCGACCTACACCGGATTGTTTAACTCCACCGAAAGGCGTGCGCAAATCGCGCTCCAGCCAACAGTTTACCCAAACAATACCGCTTTCAATCGTTTCAGACAAGCGATGAGCTCTAGTCAAATGATTGGTCCAAATTACAGCGGCCAGACCGTAATCGGATTGATTGGCCAAATTTACGGCTTCTTCCTCGTTATTAAAAGGATGAAGAGTAACTACTGGCCCAAAAATTTCTTCTTTTACTGTTCTGCACTGTTGCGTAAGGCCTTCTATCACCGTTGGGGCAATGTACCAGCCACTTTCCAGCTCCCCAGCTAATTTAACCGCTTGTCCGCCGCATAAAATTGTTCCACCCTCTTCTTTAGCTAAGTCGATATAACTGAGAATTTTATTGTAATGCACTTCCGAAACTACAGCTCCAACGTTGGTTTCCGCCAATTTAGGGTCTCCAACTACCAGTTTTTTCGCTCTTTCAACAAAATCTGCCTTAAAACGCTCGTATAAACTGCTTTCTATATAAATCCTGCTTCCGCACAAACAAATTTGCCCTTGATTGGTGAAAGAGCTGCGAACAGTGGTGTTCAGCATCTCCTCATAATCGCAATCCGCAAAAATTACCACAGGGTTTTTACCACCCAACTCTAAGCTCAGTTTTTTAAACATTGGCGCTGCAACAGCCGCAATTTCTTTACCTGCTCTGGTGCTGCCTGTGAATGAAATTCCTTTAATTTTCGGGTGTTTTACAATTGAAGCCCCTGTTTTTGGGCCTGTACCATGAACAATGTTCAGCACGCCTGCAGGTAACCCGGCATCCATGCATATTTCGGATAATAAATAAGCGGTGTAAGGAGTAATTTCAGATGGTTTAGCTACCACACAATTGCCAGCTGCTAATGCAGGAGCAATTTTCCAGGAAAATAAATATAATGGCAAGTTCCAGGGAGATATACATCCAACAACACCAATCGGATTGCGGGTTGTATAGTTTATGAATTTTCCTTTTTGGTGATGGCTTTCGCTGGCAAAATGTAATACCGAAGCAGCAAAAAATTCAAAATTATCGCGCGCACGGGTTATGTCCATTCGTTTTGCCAGGGCAAGAGGTTTCCCTGAGTCCATTGATTCCGCTTCTGCCAAAGCTTCAAACCTTTCTTCAATCAAATATGCAATGCGATATAAAACCCTGCTTCTGTTAGCCGGCTCCATGGTAGACCATGCTTCAAATGCTTGCTGTGCGGCATTTACAGCCTGTTCAACGTCATTTTCATCAGAATCGGGAATTTTCGAATATACTTTACCTGTTGCCGGATTGTAGTTATCCAGATAATTACCGCTTACAGGCGGTTGAAGCTTGCCTCCAATATAGTTTGATAATATGAACAAATCGTATCCGTAAAGTTTTCGAATTGATTAACGGTTGCGAAGATACCAATCGGAGGGCAAATTGTTAAATAATAATCGAAATTTAGACCCAAAAGACGTTAAAAACGCAGCTTTTACTGGACAATCCCGCTGAAACAGCACCTGACATTATTCATTCAAAAACGGGTTTTCACTGCGCTCTTCACCAATGGTTGTTGGCTGCATGTGACCGGCATACACTTTTATTTCGTCGGGTAATACCATAAGTTTTTCCCGTATCGATTGCATCAATGTGGCATAATCGCCTCCCGGCAAATCGGTGCGACCAATTGAACGGCGAAAAAGCACATCTCCACTCACAATAAATTTATCTGCCTCATTATAAAAACAAACACTGGCCGGAGAATGCCCGGGGGTGAAAAACACTTTTAGACTGGTGTTTCCAAATGTTACAATGTCACCTTCATCAACAAAAATTTCAGGTTCGGGTGAACCTTTGTAATACATACCCATGGTTGGTGCATAGTTGACTACTTCATGCAAAACCGGTATTTCCCCTTTGTGCATCAAAAGCGGGACCCGCCAGGTATCAGCGACAAATTTGTTTCCCAACACATGGTCAATATGACAATGGGTATTAATCAAATATTTGGGTTTCAATTGCTTGCGCGTAATGAAATCACCCAATTCCTCCATCTCCTCCTTTGAATAACAACCGGGGTCAATCACAACACATTCGTTTGTTTCATCGTATATAATGTAGGTGTTTTCATAAAAGGGGTTAAACGTAAAACTTACAATATGGGCCATCTATATATCGTTATTTTGTAAAATTTTTCAGAATAATTGAACTTTACGGCAAAACTACGTATTTTGCAATGGTGATGAGGGCTCTAGGTATGAAGATTAAATTACATCTCAATATAAAATATTTAGCATTAGCGATAATACTATTTGGCACCACTGTAACCTTTGGCCAGGGAACGCAAGTTCAATTTGGTCAAAACAGGGTTCAATACAAGGATTTTACATGGCAATTTTATGAAGGCGAACATTTTTTAGTTTACTTCAGCCAGGGTGGTCAAAACCTGGGCAAATTTACCGCACAAATTGCCGAAGCCGATTTAATTCAAATTGAAGATTTATTAGATTACAAACTCAATTCAAAACCCGAAATTATTGTTTACAACAATATTGCTGATTACAACCAAAGTAATTTTGCAATAGGGAAAGAAGAACAATATAATCTCGGTGGGCAGACTAAAATAATTGGCAATAAAATATTTATTTATTTTGATGGCAATCACCAACATTTACGTAAACAAGTTAGAGAAGGTGTTGGCAAGGTATTATTAAACTCCATGATTTTTGGTGGCAACTTACAGGAGATCGTTCAAAATGCTGTATTATTAAATTTACCTGAATGGTTTACCGAAGGTTTGGTTTCATATATTGGTGAAGAATGGAATAGCGAACTCGATAATCAATTGCGAGAAGGTGTATTATCCGGTCGCTACCAGAAATTTAATAAACTCACCGGCGAAGATGCGCGCTTTGCTGGCCATGCGTTGTGGTATTACATTGCTGAAAGTTATGGTGAAGCAACCATTCCAAATTTATTGTATTTAATACGCATTAACCGTTCGCTTGAAAATGGATTTCTTTTTGTTTTAGGAGCCGGAGTAAACAGTACAATAGACGATTGGTATAAATATTTATTAGCAAAATATCAAAACGAAGCAAAAGATAAAGTAAAACCTGATGCCGCAAATATTATTCCGCGGAAAACCAAAAAGAATGTTAATTATCATGAATTGGCTTTAAGTCCTGACGGAAAAAATATTGCCTATGCTATTGATGACCACGGGAAATTTAAAGTGTATATTCAGGAAATTGGCAGCAAAGATGCCGATAAAATAAAAAAAGGCGGATTAAAAACACGCACATTAGCAACAGACCTTAGCAACCCATTAGTGAGTTGGAGCCCCGATGGGAAAAAGTTAGCCATTGTGTATGAAAAAAGAAATAAAAATTTCATCACCACATACGATACCGAGAAAAAAGAAAAAGAATCAAAAGAGCTTACGCGCTTTCAGAAAATTCTCGATATGAACTTCGCCAAAACAAATAATCGTTTGGTGTTGAGCGTAATGAATAATGGTCAAAGCGATATTTATGTTTACCATTTACTCAACGATCGTGTTGAACAAATTACCAACGATTTTTTTGATGACCTTACCCCATGTTATGTTGAGCTAAACAATGGATATGAAGGAATAATTTTTGCATCTAACCGCGACCGCGATTCATTGTATACAACAAGAACTGTAGATTCTATTTTGCCGGTTGGCAACATGGATTTATATTTTTACGATTACATACACAAATCAAAAAAACTGGTGAAGATTTCTCACACTAAAAAAATAAGTGAAACAACACCTTTACAGTTTGACGCAAAACACTTTGCCTATTTAAGCGACCAAAACGGAATAACAAACCGATTTGCGGGATATTTAGATAGTTTGTACGACCATACCGATACCTTGGTATTTTATCCGGACTCAACAGTAACCAATCCAACTTACGACTATACCGATTTGAAAACATGGCCAAAATTTGATTCCATGTTATTGGCTGACATTTATCGCGACACTGCATATGTTTTCCCGACAACTAATTATGCGGGCAATATTGTTGAGCATGATATAAATTGGAAGACAGGCAAAATGGTAGAAGTATTTCAACAAGGAAAAGCTAATGTATTTTATTTGTCGAAAGCACCGGGCGATATGAGTGAGATAAAAAACAACACACTCAACAATACCACATTTCGCAATTTTATTAATTTAAAGAAAAAGGAAGAAGATGTAATTACCACTATTAGTAATACCGATTCTTCTACTATGATTAAAACGCAAACCATAATTACCAGTACCGATACTATAAAAAAAGAAATTGATGAGGGCATGTATTTCCAAACCGATTTTCCGGAAGAAATTACGCCAACAATTGCCACTGACCCTGTTGCGCTCGGACAGTCAAAAAGTCCTGAACAGGAAAACATGAATACCGGTAAAAAATTCCGTTCTTCACGCATAGTTCCGTATCGACTGAAGTTTAGCAACGAATTTGTAACCAGTCAGCTCGACAATAGTTTATTTATTAATAAATACGAAAGTTTTAATACCACAGGCGGCGTTTATTCAACACCTAATTTAGGCGCATTATTTACAGTAAGTATTAGCGATTTATTTGAAGACTATCGATTTACCGGTGGCATGCGATTCCCAACATCTTTTTCCGGTGGAGAATATTATTTATCCTACGACGATTTAAAACACCGCATTGATAAAAAAATTACCTGGTATCATCAAACAGAAAAAACGCAATATAATTTTCAACCATTTTGGTATCCTGTAGTAGATGCAGGCATCAGAACAAATGTTGTTGAAGGAACACTCAAATATCCATTTGATGTAATTCGCAGTTTGCGTGGAAGTGTTTCGTATCGAGGTGAAAAAATTATATTTCTAGCTAATGATACATTTAGTTTAAACTTACCGAATTATAAAGAAGACTGGCTATCGTTAAAATTAGAATATGTGCACGACAATACTTTTCCGGTAATGACCAATATTTTAAATGGTATGCGTTATAAAGTATGGTTCGAAATGCATAAACAATTTGAAGTAAATGCCAGTCAGGGATTAAAAATCAGTTTAAATGATGGTTACATGGGTGTGTTTGGATTTGATTTCCGTCATTATCAGAAAATACATCGACAATTTACCTGGGCAAACAGAATAGCCGGTGGCACATCTTTTGGGCCACAAAAATTAATCTATTATTTAGGTGGTGTTGATAGTTGGATAGCACCTGTTTTTAATACAGATGTTGAAATAAATCAGGATGCCGGTTATGCGTATCAAACGTTAGCAACCAATTTACGCGGCTACGATCAAAATGTTCGAAATGGCAATGGTTATATCGCATTTAACTCTGAATTACGTTTTCCTATTTTCTCTTATTTCTTTAATAAACCATTGCGTTCTGAATTCTTAAGAAACCTACAAATTATTGGATTTTATGACATCGGTTCAGCATGGGAAGGTAAATCTCCTTTCGAAGAAGACAATCCATATACCAATTCAACAATTAGTCAAACCCCAATTACAGTTAATGTAAACTATTATCGCGACCCGCTTGTAATGGGAACCGGTGTAGGATTGCGCACAACATTATTTGGTTACTTTATTCGTGTTGACCGTGCTCAACCACTCGATGCAAGTGGACTTGGCGACCCACGTTGGTATTTCTCGCTTAGTTTAGATTTCTAATTACCACACATAGTTGATGCAGTTATGTAATTTTGCGCCGTGAAACCTGCATTTAAAGCCCATCTTTTTATTCTGGGAGCAAATATTATTTATGGAATAAATTACGCGATAGGCAAAGTTGCACTCGAATACATTGAGCCATTTGGCATTGTATTACTTCGTGTAAGTGGTGCTTTAATCATATTTACACTTTTGGCTTATTTAACCGGGCATGAAAAAATTGAGCGTGGTGACCATAAAAAATTATTAATTGCTTCCTTATTTGGGGTAGTGATTAACCAACTTATGTTTTTCAAAGGGCTTAGCCTTACTTCTGAAATACATTCTGCAATGATTATGATTGCCACACCAATTATAGTATTAATAATGGCATGGGTTATTCTAAAAGATAAAATCACCTGGATAAAGTCAACAGGTATTATAATAGGAGGTATCGGTGTTGCTATGCTAATTTCATCGGGTGTTGCTGATAAACATTCCCCTTCAAGTTTGGCAGGTGATATTTGTATTACTATTAATGCCACTTCTTATGCCATTTTTTTAATCATTGCCAAACCATTAATGTTGAAGTATTCACCGTATACAATTGCCAGATGGATTTTTACTTACGGAATTTTATTTGTGTTGCCTTTTGGCTGGAAAGAAGTAGATGCCATTTCATGGAGTAGTATTCCTGCTATTGCCATTTGGGCATTGGTATATGTAATTTTAGGCGCAACAGTACTGGCTTATTTATTTAATATTTTAGGGCTCAATTACGGTTCACCCACATTGGTAAGTATTTATATTTACACCCAACCGGTAATTGCAACAATTATTGCAGTTGCATATGGCAGCGACCACCTAACCGTAGAAAAGATAGTTTCCGCAATATTGGTTTTTAGTGGTGTAGCCTTAGTAAGTTTCACGGGCAGTAAAAAACCTTTGAGTTCCGCCGTATAATTGTATTTTTACATTCAAATTAGCAGTATGATAATATCAATGACAGGTTATGGAAGAAGCACATTTTCGCTTGGCGGGAAAAATATTGTGCTTGAAATGAAAACATTAAATAGTAAATCGTTTGACCTCAACCTGCGAATTGCTCCTTTATTTAAAGAATACGAAATTGAAATCCGCAATATTCTGAATAAGTCTATCATGCGCGGAAAAACCGATTGTACAATTGGTTATGAAATGAGTGATGATAAGGGAGGAGAAGTAAATCCTGTTGCCGTAAAAGAATATTATCGCCAGTTAAAAGCCATTGCCAACGAATTACAAATTGACGACTCAAAAGTATTTGACCTGGTATTTCGTTTACCAAATGTGACTACTACTTCAAATGAAAGTCTGACTGAAGAGCAATGGGAATTAGTGCAGGCGCAAATTGAAGCCGCATGTAAACAATTAAATAAATTCAGAAGCGATGAAGGTATAAATCTTGAAAGGGATTTGGTTTTGCGTGTACAATTAATGCGCGAAGCGTTGAAAGAAGTTGAAGCACTGGACCCACAGCGTATGGAACAGCAACGCACAAAAATGTTTAGCGACTTACAAAATTATATGGGTGATGAAGATATCGATAAAAACAGATTCGAGCAGGAGTTAATTTTTTATTTAGAAAAAATGGACATCACCGAAGAAGTTACCCGCCTTCGCTCCCATTGCGATTATTTTATTGAAACCATGGAAGAAACACTTAACGAAAAAGGTAAAAAGCTAGGATTTATTTGTCAGGAAATGAACAGGGAAATAAATACCATTGGTTCAAAATCTTATCACGCCGAAATGCAACGTAAAGTTGTTGTTATGAAAGATGAACTCGAAAAAATAAAAGAACAATTAAATAACGTGTTGTAACCATGCAAGGTAAGCTCGTAATTGTAACAGCGCCATCAGGTGCAGGTAAAACAACTATTGTAAAACATTTGCTTGCCCACGAAAACCGCTTGTCATTTTCTGTATCTGCTACAACACGCCCCATTCGCGCAAATGAAGTTGATGGCCGCGATTATTATTTTTTGACAGAAGCTGCATTTAGACAAAAAATAGAAGAGGATGCTTTTGTGGAATGGGAAGAAGTATATCCGGGTAAATTATATGGCACATTAAAAAGTGAAGTAGAACGCATTTGGAACAGCGGGAAGCATATCATTTTCGATGTTGATGTAAAAGGTGCATTATCGCTAAAAAATAAATTTCCTGAACGCACCATTTCCATTTTTATTGAACCACCTTCCTTGCCAATTTTAATCGACAGACTTACCAAACGCAATACTGAAACACCAGCAACTTTGGCTACCAGGATTGAACGTGTTAAATATGAACTCACCTTTGCGGGCAGTTTCGACCATATAATTATCAACGACAACCTGGAACTCGCGCAATCACAAGCATTTGACCTTGTTCATAATTTTTTAGCCGGACATTAACAGCATTCCAATTTTTAGCTACTTTTACATGGGCATGGTGACTTCTATAACTCAAGGTGTAAAAGTTAGCGTTGAAACATTCTTTCAACCGGACTACTCTCACAAGGGTGAGTTTGTATTTGCCTATAGAATAACTATTGAAAACAAAAGTGAAACCACCGTACAATTACTGCGCCGACACTGGCATATTTACGATGGAATTGGCGTTTGGCGTGAGGTTGAGGGAGAAGGTGTAGTAGGCGAAACCCCTATAATTGAACCGGGACATATGCACCAATACGTATCGGGCTGCCACTTAGTAGCTCCTATGGGCAAAATGAAAGGCACTTATTTAATGCTTCGCACAACTGATGGCAACTATTTTGATGTAGTAGTGCCTGAGTTTCAAATGATTGCGCCTTTTTTGTTGAATTAACTCTCAGGGCCGTATCCAGACAGTTTCAAAATTTTCATCGCGTCTATTTCATTAAACAGGCTGTTCAAATCAGTATCGGGATTCTCGCGCATATAAGCACGTATTATCTGCCAGCCAGTCCATGCAGCCACTCTGCCAGGGGCTTCTTCAGGCATACCTACAGAAGTTGGCGCATCATCCATATACCTACGTAAATCGTCCGTTCTTTTTGAAAATAGTAACTCTTCGCCGGCAAAAAATTTCCAAATTTCAGCTTCATTCGCAGCACACCATTCAATTTGTTTTTCAGTATAACCCATTTTGACAGAATCTTCCATATCGGGCAGCACACAATCTAAATAATACATCATTTTACCCTCCAAAACCATGGCATCCAATAACGACATTTCCATAACAGGTGCGGGTAAATATCCATCCATCAAACTCCTCATCACATTTAGTGAAATAAAGGGCCTGTCGAAACGAAAAGTAATGTAAAGCGGCATATTACTTTCATAAGCTCCATAATATCCGAAATGTTGGCCCATGTACATATCTAACTCAATACCCAAAGTGGTTTCGTTAAATAGGGTTTGGTAAACAAACGGACCGGTATATGTGTAAAGTTGTGGTAGTGAGGAGTCCGGAAAATAATATTTATAATACCTGAAGGCTGTTGCCAATTCTTCTTCTACTTCTTTCAAATCAGGATAAATTTTTGAAATGGTATCATGCAATTGCATCATCCACTTATTTCCTGCAGTGTTTTCAAACAAAGTGTCAAAAAGGTTGTAACTTGCTGAAGTGTCATTTGCCGATAGCCCCCAGAAGTTGGAATAATATGCTTCAAAAATGTTTGGATATTGAGATGCAATTTCACTAAAAACCTGATTATAATTGCCAGCATTTGCAGCAGCTATCAATTGATCAAGTCTAACAATTTCCACCTGCTGTTCAGGCACTTTAGAAATATCAGGATGAGGATTATCGTTACCTTTGCCGCAACCCGTTAACATAGTTACTACCGCAATTGATATACTAAAAATTACAAAAAATAACCTATGTTTGTGCACCATGTAAATCTAATTTTAAAATGTAAAACTAATAAGGTATGAAGAAAATTATAGTAACAACCATGTTTTTTTGCGCTTTATGGTCAACCGTAAGCGCTCAGGAGTTCCGATTTGGCTTAACAGCCTCTCCGGTTTTCGATTGGGCAAGAGTTGATGGCGAATTATATGAAAACGTAGGCACCAAACTAGGCTTTCAATATGGTTTATTGTTCGATCAAACTATTGGTAGCGTTGAACGGTATGCATTTTCAACTGGAATTTTAATTAATTATGTAAATGTTGGTATAAGCTCAACAGATACAGCCAACATTATCAGTGCTGAATGGACCGCGAGATCACAGTATATCGAAATTCCACTTACTATCAGGTTGAGAACCAATGAAGTAAACTATTTTAGTTACTATGGACAATTTGGACTTACACCGGGTGTTTGCATAAAATCTCGTGGCGATTTATCTATTAATGATGTTGCTATTTACGAAGATGTAAACCTTCGCGATAAAGACAATTTAACCGGAGGTCAGTATCAGTTATTTAATGTGAGTTTAACCTTGGGAATTGGTGCAGAATACTCAATTGCCGAAAACACCAATCTTATAGGTGGTATTTTCTTCCAAAATGGGTTTGCCAATATTCTTGATGATGATGTTGACGACAATAGTGCTTTTCTTAAACAACTGGGCATCCGCGTTGGCGTATTGTTCTGAAACGGTTTAACAAATAACATCTAAATTTGTCACGCTCAAAAGGCGTGACTTTTTTATTATGAAAATTGCATTAGCTCAGATTAACGTCCATATCGGCAATTTCGAGGCCAACTTTAATAAAATAGCCAATTTTATAGAAGATGCTAAAAAACAACAGGCTGATATTATTTTATTCCCAGAATTAAGTGTTTGTGGCTACCCTCCCCGCGACTTTCTTGATTTTGACGATTTTGTAGACAAATGTTACGAAGTAATTGAAAAAATAAAACCACTCACGCAAGAAATTGCAGTTGTAGTTGGTTCACCTAGTCGCAACCCAAAAATTGAAGGCAAAGATTTATATAATTCGGCATTTTTTATTTTTGAGGGAGAGATAAAACATATTGTAAATAAGGCATTATTACCTACTTATGATATTTTTGATGAATATCGCTATTTTGAGCCGGCAACCGAATTTCAAAATATTACTTTTAAAGGCAGAAAAATTGCCCTCACTGTTTGTGAAGATTTATGGAATGTAGGTAACGATAATCCCATGTATAAAGCCTGCCCGATGGATGTACTTATTAAAGATAAAGTACAACCAGAAGTCATGTTGAACATCTCTGCATCACCTTTCGATTATGACCATGCTGCAGGAAGAATTACAACGTTAAAAGCAAATACAACAAAATATAAGATTCCGGTTTTTTATGTAAATCACTGTGGAGCGCAAACCGATTTAATTTTTGACGGTGGCAGTATAGTGGTAAATGCCAATTCAGTGGTATTTGATGAGATGAAATATTTTGAAGAACAATTATCTGTTTATGATTTAGATGAAGTAATTGCTTCTAAACAAACTCAAACTATTGATAATGTTCAACCCAAAGTAAAAATTGATTTAATTTATCGGGCGCTGGTAACAGGTATCAGAAATTATTTCGAAAAACTCGGATTTAAAAAAGCTATTTTAGGATTAAGCGGCGGGGTTGATTCAGCACTCACTGCTGTGTTAGCCGCCGATGCTTTAGGCGCCGAAAACGTTTGGGGATTATTAATGCCTTCACAATATTCCACAGGACATTCAGTAACTGATGCACTTGAATTAGCGAATAATTTAGGGATAAAACACGATACTATCGCGATAAAAAATATGTACGATTCGGTAGTGGGCGAATTAACTCCTTTGTTTAATGGAAAATCATTTGATGTTACTGAAGAAAATATTCAAGCACGCTTACGCGGATTAACATTAATGGCTATGTGTAACAAACACGGCTATATATTATTAAATACAACCAATAAAAGCGAAGCGGCTGTTGGATACGGGACTTTATATGGCGATTTATGCGGAGGCCTTGCGGTATTAGCCGATGTGTACAAAACAGAAGTATACGAATTAGTTGCCTACATTAATCGCGAAAAAGTAACAATACCACAACACATTATCACTAAAGCACCAAGTGCAGAATTAAGACCGGGTCAAAAAGACCAGGACACCTTGCCACCATATGATGTGTTGGATAAAATTTTATTTCAATACATCGAATTATCACAAAGCCCACAGGATATACTAAATTTAGGTTTCGATGAACATACTGTTCGCAGAACACTCAAAATGGTAAATAGCAACGAGTGGAAACGTTTTCAATTTCCTCCTGTATTGCGTGTTTCACCTAAAGCTTTTGGTGTTGGACGACGTATGCCAATTGAAGGCAAATATTTATCCTGATATTTAACTCAATACCTATGACATTTTACCAGCCATCACGAAAAAAACCTATCCTTGGGTTAGTAATTTTTATATTATTTATTGGGGTAGCAGCAATACTATTTTTTTCGGTTCGCAGTTGCTCTAATACTGGTTTCTTTAGGTCTGCTAAAAGCAGTGACGCAAATTATGTATACCAGGTTTATCCGGTTATTACAAACGATGGTGTGTATTTTATCAGCCTGGAAGGTGTATTCAGAACTAGTATTTATGAACAGAAAGGTGGAATGACCATGCGAAGTGGTTCAACTGAATTGCGTCTAAGTTTACACGATTTAAATAAAGGTACATTAATTAAACGCGAAGTAATCGGCGATTATCACAAAATGTATTCTAGCATAATTGGTGCTCGTGATAGTATTTTTTGGATGTACAACACAACTGATGGTTTACACGGAAGAAGTGTAAAAGCGCTCGAGACCATAATAACACAGGAGCAATTAATTGCTTCTAATCCTGCCTTATCAGAAGGCCTGGCCATGTCGCAATCTACATTAACTAATCTCAGCGAATTATATGCTTTCGACAGAGAACATAACGCATTAATGCTAACTACTATAAGTGGTAAAAAGATATGGGTAGATGGCGCTTCTTTTAAAACAATTGAATCACCAATTGCCTATTTACCAAAAAATAGTTACGACGATATAATTGAACGCACCATCGAACAAGCACTGGCAGGAGAAACTATTGATGTTAATTTGATTACTGAACAAATATTACAAGCAACTGCGGGCGTTAATACACGTTTTGAACTTGACCACCTTTCAGACAGAATTGTTGCGTTTGACAGTTGCACCTATAAGTTAGAGGGTGGCACACTAAGAGCAATTACTAAAACAGATTGCCCTAAACCAATACTGCGGAATACAAATTCAGCAGGTGATGTCAAATTTATCGAACCACATCTTATCAGTACTTACAATAGCGAAAAAAAGCTTGCAGTTAATCCGGAATTTTTGCCGGGCAACATGAGTATTATTACTCATGCTAAATCAATAGGCGACAAAACCGAATTATTGATTAGTGGAATTAATAATACCAATTTACAAAAACAATTCACCATTGCAACCGGTATCACATTAAGCAACTATCGTTCAGGCTATAAAATAAGTGCTGTTTACGGTAGTCAGGATACTTTATTATTGGGTATAAATAATCAGCTTTTTAATATCAATACCAAAACCGGTAAACTCATTTGGAAAAAAGTAATTGCAAAAGAAGATTACAATGCACAACTTTTATCTGTTGGTGAAGCTGTCCAAAAC
>DAORKJ010000025.1:24270-43060 GCA_035439505.1 Chitinophagales bacterium | reverse complement strand
AAAGAAACCCCGTTAATGGGGCAATACAATAAAATTAAGAGCAAATATCCTGATGCGATTTTGTTTTTTCGGGTGGGCGATTTCTATGAAACGTTTGCACAAGACGCCGTTGTGACATCAAAAGTATTGGGCATTGTGCTAACAAAAAGGGCAAATGGAGCTGCCACACATATTGAATTGGCAGGGTTTCCTTATCATGCATTGGATGCGTATTTACCTAAAATGGTGCGTGCGGGTTATCGAGTTGCCATTTGCGAGCAGTTGGAAGACCCGAAAATGACCAAAATGATTGTGAAACGCGGGGTTACCGAACTTATTACCCCGGGTGTAGCTACCAACGATAAAATGTTGGATACCCGCTCCAATAATTACCTTGCAAGTTATTTTGGCGATAAATCCTCTGCCGGGATGTCGTTTCTCGATATTTCGACCGGTGAATTTTTTGTCGCACAGGGAAGTGCAGAACATTTCGAAAAATTATTACACAGCTTACAACCCGCTGAAATTATTTTATCGAAACAACATCAAAAACAATTTAAAGAAAGATATGGCAACAAATTTTATGTGTATGCCATCGATGATTGGATTTATACAGAAGATTATACGCGTGAAAAATTATTGACACATTTCGGCACCGTAAATCTGAAAGGTTTTGGTATTGATGATATGCATCAGGCTATTATTGCGGCAGGTGCAAGTATCCATTATTTGAGTGATACGGAACATAATAATATCGGTCATATTACCGGTATATCACGTTTGGCAGAAGATGCTTACGTGTGGCTCGACCGGTTTACTATTCGCAATCTGGAATTAATTCATGCTTCCAGCGAGGATGGGTCTAGTTTATTAAAAATTTTAGACCATACCATAACACCAATGGGAACACGATTGTTAAAAAAATATATCGTGATGCCATTAAAAGATAAGCTGGCAATTGATGCACGGTTATCGATGGTGGAAGAATTAATTTTAAATACAACAATTAGCACTACTATCACCAACGCACTAAAACAAATCGGTGATTTAGAGCGTGTTGTTTCCAAAGTGTCGCTGCAAAAAATTAATCCACGTGAAGTTTTGCAACTCAACAGGGCATTGCACGCTTTAGTACCATTGAAACAGGAATTAATTGCATCAAGCAACAAACAATTACAGCAATTAGGTGATCAAATTCATTTATGTGAAATTATTCGCAAACATATTGATGAACAAATTGCGGAAGATGCCCCGGCTTTATTAAACAAAGGCGGACTTATTAAAACCGGATTTAATGCCGAATTGGATGAATTACGCGCAATTGGAAATACCGGAAAAGATTTCTTATTGAAATTACAGCAGGATGAAATTATTCGCACCGGTATTCCAAGTTTAAAAATCGGATTCAATAATGTGTTTGGCTATTATTTGGAGGTGACCAACAAATATAAAGATGTGGTGCCTTCGGATTGGATACGCAAACAAACACTTACCAATGGTGAACGTTTTATTACCCCGCTTTTAAAAGAGTACGAGGATAAAATTTTAGGTGCGGAAGAAAAGATACTTACGCTGGAACAAAAATTATATGAATCGCTGATAGCTAGTCTACAGGAATATGTTAAACCGATTCAATTAAATGCATCTGTTGTTGCGAGATTAGATGTATTGCTGAATTTCGCCAACATTGCTACTCAATATCATTACCGCCGTCCTGAAATTACTGAAGATTATGCCATTCATATCACCGATGGTCGCCACCCCGTAATCGAACATCATTTACCGGTGGGAGAAAACTATGTGCCTAACTCCATTCAACTAGATACGGATGAACAACAAATAATGATAATTACCGGTCCGAATATGGCAGGTAAAAGTGCGTTGTTACGTCAAACAGCATTAATTGTTTTAATGGCGCAAATGGGGAGTTTCGTACCCGCAGCTGCTGCCAAAATTGGTATTATCGATAAAATATTTACTCGTGTTGGTGCCAGTGATAATATTTCATCCGGCGAATCTACTTTTATGGTAGAGATGAACGAAACGGCAAGTATCATGAATAATATTTCAAACCGCAGTTTAATATTATTAGATGAAATTGGCCGAGGCACTTCCACTTACGATGGTATTTCTATAGCCTGGAGTTTATGCGAATTTTTACATCAACATCCGACTGCCCGTGCGAAAACATTGTTTGCTACCCATTATCATGAATTAATTGAACTGGAAAGTAAATTTGAACGTATCCGCAATTATCATGTGAGCACTAAAGAAGCTGGAAATAAAGTGATATTTCTCCGCAAACTACAACAAGGCGGCAGTAAACATAGTTTTGGTATTCACGTTGCAAAAATGGCCGGGATGCCTCCCGGAATTGTAAACAGAGCCAACGAAATTTTAAAACAATTAGAAGATAAACATATTGGTGTAGACCTAAAGGATAAACTCAAAAAAATCCAACACCAAAATTTCCAATTAAATATGTTCAGCATGGACGACCCTCAACTCATAAAAATTCGTGAGTTATTGGAAAATATCGATATCAATAGTTTAAGCCCGATTGAGGCTTTGATGAAGTTGAAGGAGCTTCAGGATGCTTTAATGTGATGATGGGTTAATGTGCTAATGTGCTAATTACACAGCCGGGTGCGAAGTTGGAATGTAATTCGGAGCCTTAAGGGATGGTTAACGACATCCACTGGATGGATAGTGATTTGATAATTAGCAAATGGGGTTTAGTAAATAATTTTACAGTACAGCTTCGAATTTTAAATAATATTCCGCCATGGCGGAATATTGCAAAATGATAAGGGGAATCCAAATTGTAAAGGTTTCGAAAAAGTAACCATTAGCTAATTTGCTAATCAGCTAATTAACTAATTAAAACTCCAGCCCAATTCCTGCCGTCATTTCATAAATAGTATTTACAACACCTTCAGCCGGTTTTGAGTCGTCTAGGAAATTGTAGTTGAGGTCAAGATATAATTTTTTGGTGAGATAACTTTTTAGATCAAAACTTGTCGAAATTCTTCGGTCACTAAAATCGTTGAACAAAGGTTGAAAGTATGTAGTACTCACTACAGAAAATTTGTCATTTGGTGATAATGTGAATGAAACATAACTGCTTAAGCGATGATTATTTTGCACCATATCCACACCGGTGTTTTGTTCATTTTCATTCATATACAAAGCTGCCGCATATAAACGGAATTTATCGGCTCCAATAATTTTATATCGCGGACCGGTTCCCACCAAAATTCGGTAATCGATTGCCAATGGTTCATTATACTGTCCCTGTACAAACGCCTCCCAAACAAAACGATCGGTGATTTTATAATTATACCTGAAATGTTGAAATCCGGAATTCACAAAACTTTGTGTTTCATTTACCTGCACACTGGCAATATCGGTTAACAATAAAAACAGGCTTTTTTTATTTTTATATTGAATATGAATGTCCGTATTAAACGACAACACAAAGTCGTTATTTTTATTGAGATAAACGGCAGCCTCAGCACTACCTGCCCAACCTATTGTATCCGTTTTTATCCTTTTATCTTCAATATTGATAACTTGCGCAAAAGAGGTGCAACTGAGCAACAGTAAAGTAATGAGGGCTAGGTTTTTCATGATTGTGATTTTTTGCAAAATTAAAGATAAAAAATGAAAATTTGCTAGTATCATATCAATTGCGAACTAAACCACACAAGCGTTTCATGTAATCGGATAAAACTTAATTACACGTGTTGGCTTGTCTCACCAAAACTCAATTACTCAATCATTTTTGCCCTTCCTAAAATTAAATAACCGTCATAAAATTGACCATCATTCCGAAATTATCACCGGCAAACTCATTCCAATAATCATTTTATTTAAGGCATTTATTCTGTTAACAGTAATATCCTGATATAACTCCAACTGCCTATTAATTTGTTCTTTTAAATCCTCATACACCAAATACTGATTAGCTGATGGTTTAAAATTTCCGTAAGAGGCTGCATTGTAAACACCTGCTAATTTATCGTTTAATTTAATACCATAATTCAGCATATCCTGAACACTTTTATTACGCTTTTCATATAATACATCCACAATTGCCGACAAATCATCTTTAATTGCTGTGACAGAATCCTTCAGTTGCTGTGGCGCTGATTCTCCTAATTTATTTACATAAGCATCCATTTGAGCTTGCAACGCCCAAATATCTTTAATTGCATTTTGCGTCTCATTAAATTTATCTCTTACTTCAATTAAAAATTTGTGTTGTAAACGATAATCCTCCATTGCCGCCTGAGAATTCTGATCAGGTAAAATAAAACAATCCTGACGGATACTGTCATTTCCTATTTTTACAACAAATGCATAATTACCGGGTGCAGCAAGCGGTCCTCCCGGAGTTCCATTCCATAGAAACATACCATCTATATTTACACCTCCACTATATTGGAAATTCCATGAAAATGTATTTAACCCATGTTTTACGTTATTTATTTTATAGGCAGCTTCTGTTGCCTTGGTGGAATAGGTATTTACTTTTTTTTCATCGTTATCATAAATATTAATTTCCACATCAGGAATAGAATCATTTCCTGCCTTGTTTTTTAAATAAGGAATGTAATAATTAACTACAGCACCCGGCATCGGATTTTTACCGGCATTAACTGGATTTTCTATTTGATAACCATCAATGCGAGGTACATCACGCATCGGTAGCACCTGAAATCCTTTCGCACTCCAATTGGGTTCCATTTGTTGAAATATTGCTACATCATCAAAAATCCAAAAACCACGTCCTTGAGTGGCGATAATTAAATCATTGTTCTTAAATGTCATATCCGTTATTGGGACAATTGGTAAATTCAATTGAAACGGCGACCAATTAGCACCATAATTATAGGATACATACAAACCGTATTCTGTTCCGCAAAATAATAATCCTTTGCGTTTTTTATCAGCGCGAATAGCACGTGTAAAATGTAAATTATCTATTCCATTAGTAATTTTTGACCAAGTTTTACCATAATCGCTTGTCATATAAACATATGGAGCAAAATCATCTGACTTATATCTGGTTCCTGCAAAATACATTTTACCGGTTTCAAATGGGTCAATTTCGATACAATTTATCATCATATCTTTTGGCATATTGGTAGGTGTAATTTGCTCCCAATTTTTACCGTCGTCTTTAGTTACATATAATAATCCATCATCACTTCCGGTATAAATTAATCCTTTTTCTAAATCCGATTCTGCTGCTGCGAAAATGGTGCAATACACTTCAACTCCGGTATTATCTTTTGTTATAATCCCACCACTTGGTTGTTGTTTTGATTTATCATTCGTGGTTAAATCCGGCGACATGGCTACCCAAGTTGAACCTTCATCTTCTGTATAAAACAATACATTACCGGCAGCATATAATCGCCTAGGGTTATGCGGTGAAAAAAACAAGGGAAAATTCCACTGAAAACGATATTGCTGAGTTCCTGCCCCCTGTCCTATCGGGTCGTTTGGCCAAACGGTAATATTTCGTGCATCACCGGTTTTATGATTTAAACAACCAATAAATCCGGAATAATTTCCGCCATAAACAATATCACTATTTAAGGGATTGGCAACTATAAATCCACTTTCAAAACCTGCAGTTGGTTCCCAATCGTTATCATCAATTTGTCCGCCTCTGCTTCGGTGACGAATACGTAATGAAGTATTATCCTGCTGGGCACCATAAATGCGATATGGCACTGCATTGTCGGTACTCACGCGATAAATTTGAGCCGTGGGTTGATTGTGATAAGTACTCCAATTATTTCCACCGTCGAAGGATGTTTGTGCGCCGCCATCATCACCAATAATCATACGTTGTGGATTATTTGGATCAATCCATAAATCGTGATGATCACCATGCGGTGTGCTAATCGATTTAAATGTTTTAGCCCCATCGGTGCTTTTCCAAAATTCAACATTCAGCACATAAACAACATTTTCATTTTTCGGGTCGCAAAATATTTTGGAGAAATACCAGGCACGTTGACGCTGATTACTGTCATCAGATGTTTTTGTCCAAGTTTTTCCGGCATCAATACTTTTAAATATACCACCCGTTTTAGATTCAATTATAGCATAATAAATTTCCGGATTACTTGCCGAAATTGTAATGCCAATTATACCTAAAGTATCTTGAGGCAGCCCTTTATTTTTTGTGATATTAGTCCAATTATTTCCACCATCAATAGTTTTATAAATGCCCGAACCCGGACCACCACTTTCCAGCGAAAAAGGTGTGCGTTTTACATTCCAAAAAGTCGCCAATAAAATATTAGGGTCACTTGGGTCAATCACTAAATCGCAAGCACCCACCTGATCGTTTACATATAAAATTTTCTCCCAAGATTGTCCCCCGTTTTTCGAACGAAACACCCCTCGCTCATCATTGGGTCCGAATAAATGACCAAGTGCTGCCACATAAATAACATTTTCATCTTTGGGGTGAATAACAATCCGCATGATATGTCGAGTGTCATTAAGCCCAACATTTTTCCATGAACGACCCCCATTTTCGCTTTTCCACATACCAAATCCTTCACTCACATTCCCACGCATGGTGTTTTCACCCATCCCTACATAAATTATTGATGGATCCGATTTACTTACTGCTATACTCCCAACTGAACCGCCAAAAAACCCATCAGAAATATTTTTCCAGTTGGAGCCGCCATCATTTGTTTTCCAAACCCCACCGCCGGTAGCACCAAAATAAAACAATTGGTCGTTTTGCAAATCGCCGACAACCGCGGTGCTTCGGCCTCCTCGCCATGGTCCTATGTTTCTGAATTTGAGTTCCGCCGTTATGGTGGTATCAAATGGCAACGCAGCTACTGGTGGTTTTGCAACCTTTTGAGCCTGGGAAAAAAAGGGTAAGCAGACCGCAACTGCAAATAATAATTTCTTCATAGTAAATAGATTGGTGGCACTAAGTAACCGAAAGGCAATCGGATTACAAAAATTTGGGATGCGGATATTGTGGATTTAACGGATTTTAATTGAAAGCGTGGTTGGTGGGACGGAAAAAGCAGTATTGAACCTGCCTGGCGGCAGACAGGCACGGATTTGGGCGGATTGGATGTGGGAACAGCGGTATTGGTGGGAGTTGTTATTCGATTGGGAATGGTATTCACCGATTGTCCATTAGGGATAATCGGTCGCGTTTAACTGGATTGATGTGAATGCCCCAATTATACTTGACTTTGGACGAATTTATAAAAATAAAAAAACCACCCAAAAGGTGGTTTTTTTATTAGATGCGGAGAGAGAGGGATTCGAACCCCCGGAGGCTCGCACCTCAACGGTTTTCAAGACCGCCGCAATCGACCGCTCTGCCATCTCTCCGAGGGCAAAGGTAACATTTCAAAATCACGTTTTAAAATAATCTTAAAAAATATCGTATCTTGTTACACCAACTGTTCATTTAACCCTAAATTTTATTGTATGTCTGCAGTGCACAAAATCCTTGACAAAAAAGGAAAACCATTGTTTACGATTACCCCTGAAACATCCGTGTACCATGCACTTGAAACACTTGCTGCCCATAATATTGGTGCACTTATTGTAAAAGACGGTGAACGATTTTGTGGTGTTTTTACTGAAAGAGATTATGCAAGAAAAGTTGTTTTGCAAGACAGAAATTCACGTGAAACTTCCGTAAAAGAAATTATTGATAACGATGCGGAAACGGTTTCATCATCAGCTTCAATTAAAGATTGTATGACTTTGATGACGGCAAATTCAATTCGCTATTTACCTGTTATAGATAATGGTAATGTATTAGGTATTATTTCAATTGGTGATGTTGTGAAATACGTAATAGAAGATCAGGCCTTTACGCTCCAGCAAATGGAAAATTATATTAATCAGTAGGCAAAATGGGTTAACCGCTTATTGGTATTTAAAGTATAATTATAACATGTCTGTTTGATAAGTTTAGGCAGTTGGCTGTAGGCTTAAAATTCCCAAATCACAGCGCTTTCGCTTAGACAGCCTAATACTTTATATTTCGAATCCATTAAAACGTTAGCATTTTCTATTTTTTCTTTTATTACACAAAATGGAAAAGCACCACTGCTATGTATGAACCATATATCTGTACCATCATGTAAAACAAAACCGGTGTGATTATCGAGTCCAACTATATATAAATTGCGACCTTTTTCCTCAATGTAATCGAGCATCAACCCGTTTTCCTTACCGTTATATCTTTTGATTTTGGTTTTATCAACAAGAGCAACAATCATTTCTTCAGAAGCACCTTGCGCAAGTTTCACTCTTGGAATATCAAAATGCATATCACGCACCATAGTGGTAACAAAATATCCGCAGGCAATTGACCCTTCACCGGGTGTTTCGGTTATGCCGTTAAAATTCCATTTGGTGCCAAGCCAATACGGATATAATGTTTCAAATCGCGACATAATACAAGTTTCCGTATCTGTTTCACTAATAGCGGCAAGTCGCAATTTTTCATCCTGATAGGCTTCGGCGCTGTATTTTTTGTGATACCAGGGAGTAAGAAACGGAAAACGAATGGCGATAAATACGCCTAAGGCAAGTGCAATCAAAACAATTATTCCAATGACCCGAATCGCGGTTTTCATAAAGTAATTGTAGAAACGATTTTGTGTTGCTGTTTATTAAATATCATACATTATTGAATTACCTGTAATAATGAATGAACTCAATTAAATTTGATACAAAGCCATCATTTTTTCTGCCAGGCTAAATTTGTCGAAAATAGGAAGTCTGGATTTACCTCTGCTTATCATTGTGGCGCGCATTTCAGCATTGGTTAACACATGGAGAATTTGGCTGGCAATTTCTTCAGGACTTTCAGGGTTTACATAAGCAGCTGCATCTCCACCTACTTCCGGCAAACTTGAAACACCGGATGTTATAACCGGGCAATTGCACACCATTGCTTCCAATATTGGTATACCAAAACCTTCGTATAAACTTGGGTATATAAAACAACTTGCTTTGCGATAAAACGCCGGTAATTCAGGTGTTGGAATGTTTTCTAAAAATATAAACCAATGTTGTAAATGATGTTCTGCGATAAATGATTTTACTTCTTCAGCATATCGTTTGCCATTTCCAATAATTACGCAAGGTATTTTTTGTGCATCCGGAATTAATAAATATGCCTTACAAACTGTTAAAAGATTTTTTCTTTCTGTTACCGAACCCACGTATAGCATAAATTCAGAAGGAAGATGATAATTACTTAAATCTGCATTATGTGGATCGTAAAACACCTCATCACAACTTTGATAAACAACATGTATTTTATCCGGAGAAACCTTGTAGTAATCAACAATGTCGCGTTTTGTGCTTTCACTTGCTGCAACAATTATATCTGCATGGTTTACCGCAAATTTGCTTTTTACATCATATAAAGTCCTATCCACACCGGGATAATGATGCGGAAAATGTTCAAAAATTAAATCGTGGATAGTAACTACACTTTTAGCATCAGTTTTGTTTATGCTAAAAGGCAATTCATTGCTCAAGCCGTGATAAACATCAATTTTATTCTTAACGATATCGCGACGAATGCCAAAACTTCTCCAAACTGAGCCTCGGCCAATAACCGTTTTTACATTTTCATTTTTTGAAGAAAAAGGCAATACATTCCTGGCATTGGGAGTAAATAACACGTATTCGTTTTCAGGAAATTTTTCAGCAAGGTTTTTAACTACACTCCTGCTGTAATTCCCTAATCCGGTAGCATTTTGAAATATTCTTTTGGCATCAAAACCGATACGCATGGGGCGAAGATACTATTTCTCTTAACATCTAGTAGCTACCATATGGTGTATAAAAAAAGCCCTGACCGTTATAGTCAGGGCTTTGAAGTAGGATAAATATGTTATTGTATCACAAATTTGCCGCTTTGGCTGGCTGTACCGCCTGTGAGACGGTAGATATACATGCCTGCAGCGAAATCTTCACGGTCAATAGTTACGCTATTTCCCTGTACCTGATAACTTCTTAATAAATTGCCATTCAAGTCGCTCAATTCAAGGGTAAAAGCCTTATTTAACGGATTTTCGAAATTGAATACAGCTGAATTGCTAAAAGGGTTAGGTTGAATTTTCACCTTTAAAATATCAGTTGTAACAGTTGGTATGCCAAGTACGACCTCAACTGTTTTACAATTATCTTCCAATTTGGTATTTACTTCTTCAAAATTTTCATTTACTGCTGCCGTAAAATGTTTTATACAGATTTCAGCAGGATATGTTGTAGTATAAAAAATTCTGAAGGTTGGAATCGGTTCAGCATGTATTTGATAAGGCACTTCATTATATCCAATTGCAATAACCTCATCATCAGTATGCGTAATTTGGAAATTAGCACCAAATGTTTCAGGACAAAGATTTTGAACTGAATCAATTGTTATCCCTTCCATGTCGAACTGAGCAGATAATATTCTTGCAGTAGGGTTATGACTATAAATATCCAGATAATTAAATGCAGGGTTTATTGAACCGATACTATATGTTACAGTATCTATTTCATTAAACATAGTTTGTGGCAATTCACATAATTCCACATCATGCGTATAACCAAGCGATTCGTTAGCACAACCCATAACCAAGGTAGCATCAACAACATCAATATCGCTATCATTATTCGCATCATTACAAATTTCTGCAAGAATGGTATTATCCAAAATGTTATCTACATATAAACTTACATCATCAAAGGCACGTGTACTATCTTCATTTAAATCGCCAACATGATGCCATCCGTTGCAAATACCTTCGCAATCTAATTTTGATGGCCCCCATATTTCACCGAGGCAATCAATAAATGTTGCGCAATCATCTACCATTTCAACTGAAATTACACTGTCAACATCGCGTGTAATTTTCATACAACGCGAGCGCCAGTTATTGGCAAGGCTTGTTTCCACACGACCGTCAATGTCCGGGTGATTTTCCCAGTTTACTCGCGCAACAAATGTGTAAGTTCCGTTTGGAACATCCGTAATATCTATCCACTGACCACCTGTTCCCAAGCCATAAATATCGTAGCAACCGGAAGATATTCCCATATTATATCCATTATAACCGCCGCCGATACCACATAAATCCATTACAGCAAAACCATTTTTATGGCCAACAGGAATTTCATTTCCAACCGAGTCATATAATAAATATTCGCCGTAATCTACGTAGTGAATATGTCCGTGACAAGGATCAAATTCCAGGAAAGGGCTTTCATCTGCAGTTCCAATATGGTAATCTTCATCACCCTGATTATTTATTTTAATACCAAATTTTACAACCGTGCGAATACCATAACCGGTTAATGAACCTTCATTAATATAACATTCATTTGTCCAGTCATCTGCATTAATTGTTCCTAATTGGAAATCAGCACCCCAGCCACCACCAAAACCGCCGTCAAAATAGGTAGGATCCAACACTAAATCCGGTCCGCTCGGACAGTCAGGATTTCCTGCATATATACATGAACCATCATCAATCATCGCAATTGGTGACCAGTTACAGGCATAAGTATCGGTGCAACCTTCCGGTTCACCCGCATAGGTTAATGACCATATAATTTCTTCTCCGGCACACGCAGTTTCCGCGTCACCAATTCGTATATAAATAACATCGCCCTCGGTAAGTAAGGTTGTAATTTGTGACCTTGTTCCACAATAGTCATCATTGTAACTAAGCGTACCCTCAGCTAACTCAGAAGGAATCAAACCTATGCAATAGCTGTACAAATACATCCTGGTATCACAAGTGTTTTCTGGAAAACAAGTGCTCAAAAGGTAGGTGCCTGTAGCTTCAGCCGTATACACATACCAATAGTCCGGATTCGGCGCTGTGTAAGTGCCTTCCGTTACGGTAACAGCATGGTCACAGTCTTCCCCATCCAAAAGCATGGGTGCTGCAAGTGCTGGTGAAAAGGGAAGTTCCAAAGGATTACTAGCCGAAAATGCCAGTTGGTGTGTTAACAAAGTTGAGGAAATGAGTAGAGGAGTAAAAATTTTCAACATGTTTATTAAGTTTATACATGTTAAAAATAATAAGTTTCTTCAGAAATGCAAAATAGGCTTGAATTCCATCCGTATTCAGCAGTCACAATTTTGCTATTTTTTGAATTTATTTCAATGATTTAAGCGCCTCAGCAACAGCCTGGATGTTTTTGGGTGAGTTACCGATATATATGGCATTGTTAATGATAAAAACAGGGCGTTTTAAAAAGGTATATTCTTCGAGGATGTATTTCCGATAATCTTTTTCAGTCAAGGTCATTTCATTTAATCCCAAGGCCCGATATTTTAATGCAACGCGACTAAACAATGCCTCGTATGAACCTGCCAATTTTTTCATGGCATCCAATTGTGCTCCTGTTATTGGTGATGTTTTAATATCTTGAAGCTGAAAATTATACTTATTTACTTTTAGTTCTTTCATTATACGTGCACAAGTAGAACACGTCCCGAGATAATACAATATCATATCATTTTATTTATAAGTACAAATTTAGCTGTTTTTGAGGTGTATGTTATAAAATGATGTTGCTTAAAATAATATCAGAAACAATTTATACATGTTACCAATTACCGATTATGTAATTGCTTTAATATGCTTCGCGATGGAATACTGAGAAGGCTATGCGTGTTAAATCAAATTTTACTACTATCACTTTTCTTCTACGTCATCGGCTCGCTGACGCAGAATTCTATTTACATCAACGGCATTATTTATTTCAAATCCTACCAGTAATACTAATGAATTTAAGTTAATCCAAATCATCAACACAATCAAGGTTCCAATTGAACCATACACTTCGTTATAGCTAATGAAATTATTTGCTAAATATCCAAAACCCAAGGATGTAAGTATCGAAAAAATAGTAGCGAAGGTTGCGCCCGGCGTAACAAAACGCCAGCGGTGTTTAACTGCCGGGCCGTAATAATAAATTAATGATATGCCCAGAAAAAACAATAACAAAATAACAACATATTGAAACAGGGTTAAAAATATTTTTCCTGTTGTATCCTCCCAATTAATTAAACCGCCAAACCATTCCACAAAAATATCACCGGTAATAATTAAAATAATTGAGGCAATGAATAAAACAAACAAATATAAAGTCAATCGAAAAGAAGCAAATCTGTTTCTCCAAAAATTGCGTTTGGCATAATTCGGATGATTTTTATTAAACGTCAATAAAATCATGCGCACACCATTGGTAGAGAAATAAAATGCCAATAAAAAACCGATAGATAATAATCCGCTTCGTTTAATGGTAGTTATACTATTAATGGTAGACTCCAAAAATGCATAACCACTTTCCGGTAATACATCTTTAAAAAACTTATGAATACTTACATCTAACCCGCTAATAGGAATATATGGGATTAAGGTGAATAAAAAGATAATAGAAGGGAATACTGCCAACAGGAAATTGAAGGATATAGCCGAGGCTCTCACAGGTAACTGATCGCGTTTGATTTCCTGCCTGAAAAAAGTGAGCACATCATAAATGGGAATCTTATCAAACCCCGGGAAACTGGTACGCTGTGTAAACGCAATAAAGTCGCGATACTTAACGCCAATTTTCCGCTGAAACGATTTGGGAATAATATTGATACGCATTTGTCGGGTGCAAAGTTAACTATATGCTGCGAAGTTGCAGGGTTAGCTTGGGCAACTCCTGCAAATCGGGGTAATATTTCTCCAGATAGCTGACTGCTTCTCTTGCTTTAGTGCGCTGGCGAGTAGCAATATACAACTCGGCAAGCTTGATTCGTGCCAAAACATAGTCCGGGTCCAACTGAATAGCCTTTGCAAAACTTTTTTCTGCCTCCTGATAATTGCCTTTACCTGCTTGTAATACACCCAGGTTATTCCAAGCCATATGGTAAGTGGGATTTTCTGTTACAATAAACCGAAGCAATTTTTCAGCTTCCTCAGCCTTTCCACTAAAAATTTTTGCTGTTGCCAATTTAAAATTATAATCAAGATTATATTTTTCTTCATTAACAGCTTGCTCGAAATACTTTGCAGCTTCAGTATAGGATTGTGTGTTTAAAAATGCTTCTCCAATACGATAGGCTGTCCAAGCATCCAATGTAGTTATTTTTTTAAATGCTTTACTCGCTGAAATAATCATATTGAAATCTTGTTGTAAATAATAATAATGAATTAACACAGCACGGTAACTATCATTTTTTTCAGAAGTTTTATCCAAATAATATTTTACGCTATCTAACAAAGCTCTGTCGCTATTAAATGATTCGAAATAATGTAAATAACCTCGGGCCATTAAAAGTGCATCCGGTTTGTCTGTAGTTAAACTAACCAATCCGATAAATTTACCATCACCCATTTTTACTGCTTCACCGGGGATTTGAATTTTATGGTCAGAAATGGATACATGCGGAATATCTATGGCTCCTGATTTAGGAATATGGCATGCACTACAATTGTCGTTGTTCGTTAACCGCACTGCAATTGTTTCGGTGCAATCATTTTTATTGGGTTGATGACAATTGATACAAGCAGCATTAAATTGAGCCGCCGGCGTTTCTTTAACAGATATATGCGGATTATGACAAGTTATACAACTCAGTTGTTGTGTTTCGATATAACATTTCGATTGCACCATTCTATCTGCCTGTGATGCCATCAAAAATTTATCATTTTTTCCATCAAATTTCGGTAGAAATATATTCCAATGCTCGTTGATTTTGTCACCGGGTTTAAAGTCAAAAAATGAAGCCCCTTCATTCAAAACGTTTACGCCCTGAAGATGGCAACGCATGCATAATTGGTTTTGTAATTCCACCGATAAATGACGTGGGTTAACAATACTGTAATCTATTCCTGTTGCTGTATCCACTAATATATTATTACTTACACGCGCAACATGTAAACTTCCGGGACCATGACATCTTTCACAATCAATACCACTTGGCACTTTAGTATATTTGTTCACCGAACCTGCAACCATTTTCGGCAAACCATTATGACATGTCATACATTCAGCAGTAATAATTCGGGAAAACCGTGAATTAAATCCTAACTCCATTCCGGGTGCCAAATCCCATTTTTGTTTTTGGGTATAAAAAGTAATTGGTGCCTGAAATACATACCCGTTAAAATTTAGCATATGTGAGTTAGTATGCTGACCACTGCCAATAATATACTGAATCGATTCTGTTCGTTGATGGATAGTATCGGCTCCATCTAAACGATATTCTTTAATCATTAACGTATCGTTACGCCAAAATGGTTGGTAATAATAATTGTTGATGGAATCAAATACAATAGCGTGTTTATCAAACAATGCGGCACTTTTACTTCGCGTAGCATAGTCGAAACTTTTACCCATACCGGTATGAATGAAAGTTGTATGCTGGTCAGCATGACAAAGTTTACATGTTGCCATTCCTACATACTGCACGGTATCGTTTTGATTCAGCCAGGGAGAATCGTTCACCACTACCTTATTGTTATTATTACAATAAGTAAGTAATAACATTAAAACACCTAATATGGTAAAAAGTAAAACGGAGCGCATTTGTGTAAAAATAGCCGATTATTTACGATGGCGCAAATTGAAAGTTGCTTATCCCAGAAAGCGCTGTTTCCACTGTGGTTGAGGTATCATACAACTCTCCCTTTTTCCAAACCAGACATACCGATATTTAGCTATAAAGTCATAAACAGCATTGCGTATAAATGGTGGAAAAACAATTAACCCATAAAACAGTGGAAATGGGAAGCGCAACTTACGTGCTATGCGTAAAACAGCATTTGTTTTATGGTAAAACATCTCACCATCAAAATAAATTATGGTTGATGATGGCGCCTGATATTGGTGTTGAAGAAAAAATTGACCGGCAAATTCTGATTGCAGTGATGCGAAATAAAACAACTGTTGTTTATCATTTTTTAAAATGGTTTGCACGCTGGCGTTGCAGAGATTACAAACACCATCAAAAAAAACAATACGTTGTTTGTTGTCGGTCATTTCGAGCCAAACTTACTTTGCCATTCAAGCATTCCTCCTATCAAATTTTTAACATTGGTAAAACCAGATTGCACGAGGATGGCTTTAGCTGTATTACTGCGCACACCTGAACGACAATGCACTATTATTTCGCGGTCTTTATCGTCATCAAAATCGTACATGCGCATAGGTATAGTAGCAAGCGGTATATTTTCTGCTCCTATATTAAATTCTTCATACTCATGTATTTCTCGTACGTCGATGATGAATAAATCTTCACCCGCATCCATACGTTGTTTGAGTTCTTCAACTGTGATGTCCATTTGTAATTAATTTGAGTTGTGATTGCCTGAAATGTTATTCCCGAAAGGAAACTATTATTTTTCTTTGATAAATTTCTCTACCAAAACATTACCTGTTGTTAATTCGTTCACTTTGAGTATATAAAAACCTGCACTGAGTTGTTGTACATCAATTTGGTTATTAAATCCGTTTTCTGCCAAAACAAGTCTGCCACTTTGATCAAATACCTGATATAATAATTCACCTGTTAATGATGTTTGGACGTGTAAGGTTTGACTAACCGGATTAGGATAAATACTCAAGGTGTGTTGTGTTGCTGCCTGCTCTCCAATTTGACTATATTTAGAATAATCGCCACCAACCTGAGGACGAATCATAATTGCACCTGTTAAAGCTGATTGCTGCCATGCACCGCCAACATTATAATATACCTGCTCACTTGCATTATTATTTACATCGAAACCCACGTTCAAAAATTCATCCTGAGTTTGCAACCAGCCTACATAAAAATCACCGTCAACAACAACAGGTGTAGGGTTACCAAGGAAGTCGATGAGCTTATACACGTAAAATCCATTTATTGAATCTACATATTTTGGTGTAAGGAAATCGTTTTGGAAAATAATATTCTCATCAGCCGATGTTAAGGTTGTATCTATATCATCCCACACAACTAATGAAAAAAACAAGTTGCTTTTATTGCCATCCACATAAGCCCAATGAATATACACTTCTTTTAAAGTGTCCGGTTCGTTGGCATAAAAATGTATGGCTAGTTTCGCGCCTGTACCAACTAATGCAAATGCACGTTCTGCCGTGCCATCATCATAAGCATAATAATTATAAAATGCCTGCTCATAATCCAATGTGTCGTTGCGCAAATTCACATCTCCCGAAGGGGAAATTTCATATCGAAAATTAATGGCTAAACTATCGCCATCAAAGCCTGTTGTTGCTTCAGGAATTTCGAAATTAGAATAACTGTTATAAGCTAAAGTAAATGGGTCAAGGTTGATGGATACAGGAGAAGTTGGTGCAACAATTTCATCACCTGCATATTTTTCGTGCACCTGATAACTGTGTGATGTATTAATTACGGTATTAAAATTATTATACATAAATACACCATGGCCTGAGGCTAATTCATCAGCCTGATGGTTTTTAAATTGATTCCATGGCATTTGTCTATACCTTTTCAAATAACGTTCCGGCTGATAAACTATAGCAACATCACGAAATAAAGTATCATTAAAAGTGCGCTCATCATCTAACAACACATAATCAATATTCCAGTGGTCATTATTTCCGTTTACTCCTGCCCAGTTGCGAAAACGAAAGCGAAATCCATCGTAAAAATAACTATCCCCTATAGGCACCATCGCTAATTTAAACGATTGAGGGTCATTACCAAGCGTATTGGTAGCATCCCAAACACGTGTCCATGTACCATCACTATTTTGAAAATCGAGAATTAATGAATCTTCCAAATTCGGAAATTCGCCGAAACCTCCCGGCTGGTAATAAAAACTCAAATAGACTGAATCTGTTGGAGCCGCTAAATAAATAGGTTTTGAAGTTAATTCATCTGCCATGTCAAAACTGGATGCTTCGTTATATGGTTTTCCGAATTTATTTAGACCATCAAGTGTAATTACACCGTAAGTTGGAGGTAAGGAACCATAAGTGCGGTTTACAAAAGCATTACTATCTACCCAAAACAAATTAGAAGGAAAAATGCCTGTTGCAGTATGCACAATGGTATCACCACAATCAGTAGCTGCACCGTCAATTATTTCAAGATTAGCAGAAAAATCATCAATAAATGGAATACATAACGTATCACGGTTTTCAACAATTGATCGGCTTCCGGCAATATTTTGTTGTTGAAATAAGGTAGGATTATATTTTAACGGCCTCAATACTTCTTGCGCATATGTCGCAGCGGAATAAACTATAACAATAAGGAGTAAGAATAATTTTTTCATGAAAAATGTTTTCTAATAAGCATTTTTTTCTTTTAGTCGATTTCTTCTTCTGTTTCTGCTGGCAGGTTACTTGGGTCTTCAGTAATCCAAATGTCTACCATTGACCCTAAATTAACGGTTTTTTCGTTACCTGCAGTGGGAAACTGCTTAAACACAAACGCATCGGCACTATCGTTAATTGTACCACTTGCCACAACTGTCCCAAGAGAAAGTTCTTTTAACTGAATAAGATTAACGGCTTCAATATAAGTTAGGCCGGTAAGGTCAGGGATGGTAATTTTAGTATCACCTAAACCATTCCCTAAAATGAGGTCGATTTTGGTGCCTTTTGCAATCATAGTTCCCGGTTTTAGTGATTTTCTATCACCATGAATTTTCATATCCAGGTATACATCCTTGTATTCGAATGGTTTATAAATAATATCACCCACCTTTAATCCATGACTTTCCAGTATTTCTCTTACACTGATATAGCTGGTTCC
>DAORKJ010000025.1:19406-24170 GCA_035439505.1 Chitinophagales bacterium | reverse complement strand
AGCACCAATGCGGCAAACACATTGAGCCAGAATATTTTACTGGCAAAAAAGCGGAGTATTCCCTGCTTATCTGTTGAAGGTTGCTTTGTTTTACCCATTAGGATTGGCGCAAATTTAATTGAAAAAACAGGAATTGGCGGTTAAAATTCAACCTGCTTCAGCCTCTTCCAATAAACGTCCGAAAAATGCCTGTAGTGTAAGTCCCGAAGCAACGGCCATTTTAGGAACAATACTGGCTTCGCTAATGCCGGGAACAGTGTTCACTTCCAAAAAGAAAGGCTCACCATTACTTATAATGTAATCGATGCGCACCACGCCTTTACAATTGAGTAATTGGTAAATGCGGGATGAGGTGTTCGCCACCTTTGCCGCCTCGGTTTCAGGTATTCTTGCCGGTATAATTTCATCGCTTTCACCGGCTGTATATTTGGCTGTATAGTCGAAAAAGTCGTGTTTCCCGGCCACTATTTCACAAATCGGTAATACAATAATTTCTCCCTTATACCGATAAACTCCACAAGTAACTTCTGTTCCCGTAATGCCTTCTTCTACCAGCACTTCCGTATCAAATTTTAAGGCTTCGGTTACTGCATTTTTTAATGTATCAAATGCCTTTATTTTGGAGATGCCGTAACTCGAACCATTATTATTCGGTTTAACAAATAATGGCAGGCGGAAACCATCTGTAATTTCCTGTATAGCAGCATCCATGTCCGCTTCATCACTTTTCACCAGTTTGCCCTTGGCCAGATTTACTTCACCTGCCAATACTTTTTTGGTCCAAACTTTATTAAACGTTAATGCCGAAGTAGCTGCATTGCAATTGGTATATGGTATTTGCAACATATCGAAATACCCCTGAATACGGCCGTCTTCGCCCGGTGAACCGTGAATTGCATTAAACACTAGGTCGAATTTTATGGTTGCTCCATTGTTATCAAAACTAAAATCACTCATGTTGACACGAATATTTTCCGGCTGCACATAACATCCATCGGTATTCACCAACACTTTATAAATATGATATAATTGAGGGTCTAAATTCCTGGTAACCACATCACCACTGCCAAGTGAAATATTCCTTTCTGCTGTATACCCACCGCAAATTACGGCTACGTTCTTTTTCATAATCAATTTTGTGGCAAATTAACGGAAAAGCTAAAACCTGCAGTATGCAATTTGTAAACAAATCGACATGGGGTAAAAAAAAATGCGCCATTCGTTGGAATGACGCACTGAGAAAATATTGTGGGTATCAAATATGCATTTTTGATTTTTTCGCCAACAACTGTTCTTCTGATTCCACATGATCAGGGTCAGGTAAACAACAGTCAACCGGACAAACAGCCGCACATTGAGGTTCCTCATGGAAACCCTGACACTCGGTGCATTTATCAGGAACGATGTAATAAATATCGTCTGCAATAGGTGCATTTTTTTGATCAGCGTCCATTGTTGAACCATCAATCATGGTTACAGCGCCTTTAACAGTGGTTCCATCGGCAAACGCCCATTCTACACCACCTTCATAAATCGCATTGTTCGGACATTCGGGCTCACAAGCACCGCAGTTAATACAGTCGGAAGTAATATGAATTGCCATAATTTTTTTCTTTCTTTTTTTGAGTGCCCAAATATATAAGCAGTGTCAGGATATTTCAAAATAGGACGTTAATATAAGCTAAATTTATAATCATTCTAAATAAAGAAATGCATTTTAAGTCCCGCAACCATTGTACTTGATGTAATTTTGCGGCAAAGTGACGAAATCAGGTATGGAAAGCGGAAAAACTATTGAAGGGCTTATAGCAGCCGGAGCTTTTATTCAAACTAAACCGGACGATTTGATGGCGGTATTACATCGCACCGAAATCAACAACCCATGGTTTACCCAACTGGAAAGCTTGCGCATGCTCGATAGTATGTGTAATAAGTTATTAGCTGCCGATACTTTGGTTACCTGGATTGCTCAATACAACACTAATCCGGCTGCTCCCAAAACCATTGGATTGGTATTAGCAGGCAATGTACCTTTTGTTGGTATGCACGATTTAATTTGTGTGCTGGCAAGTGGTCACAACGCAAAAGTAAAACTGAGTTCAAAGGACATGTTTTTTTTCCCTTGGTTCAAACAGGTTTTAGTGAAAATAAATACCGATTTTGAACAACGTATTCAATTTGTAGATAAGTTAGAAAATTTTGATGCGGTTATTGCAACAGGAAGTAATAATTCGGCTCGATATTTTGAATATTATTTTGGAAAATATCCACATATCATTCGCAAAAACAGAACTTCAGTTGCCATATTAACGGGCAATGAAACCGAAGAGCAGTTAAATAATTTAGGTAAAGATGTTTTTTATTATTACGGATTAGGATGCAGGAATGTCGGTAAGGTATTTTTTCCGGAACAATTCGACAGGCAATTATTATTTAAATATTGGGAAGACTATCGATATGTTACCGATAATACCAAGTTTAAAAATAATTACGATTACAATCGTGCATTATTATTATTGAATAGCACCAATTATCTGACCAACGATTTTTATATGTTGGTAGAAAGTACTGAATTGTTTTCTCCGCTATCGGTATTATATTGTGAAACATATAAAAGCGAGCAGGACTTACAGGAAAAACTGGATATTATTTTACCGGATTTACAATGTATTGTTGCTGCAGCACCGGGAAATACAGCGTTTGGACAAACGCAATACCCTGGTTTAAACGATTATGCCGACCATGTAGATACGATGGCATTTTTGACAAGCTTGTAATTATTTTCCGGCAATTTTGTGAATGCCTTTTACCAGTATATCCAGGTCGTACAAACTGGTATATACGTGCGGTGCAATACGCACACCTTTAATATTTTCCCAAACTATACTCACGCAATGTACACCGTGGTCGGTAAATAATTTTGTTGAAATATCTCCCGGTTCAATGCCCTCCAAACTAAAGTTGGCAATTGCACAAGAATATGATTTAGTTAATGAAGTATTTAATTTAAATGTTGGAATATCACTGCATTTATTTACCCAATAATCGCGTAAATATCGCAAACGTGCCTCTTTGCGTTCTGGGCCAATCATTTGATGAAAATCAATAGCCGTTGCAATACTATATTCAATAGGAAAATTACGTGTTCCTAAAGTTTCAAATTTGCGGATATCATTTTTGTCTAAGGTATCCGGTGCACCCATTAATGGCCACACTTTGTGAATTTTTTCCTTTTTAATCCATAACATGCCGGAGCCAATTGTAGCACTCATCCATTTATGCAAACTGGTGCCATAATAATCACCACCGAGTTCAGGAACTGAAAAAACAAAGTGTCCGAATGTATGTGCGCCGTCAATCATCACTTCAGGACCTTTGGCATGCACAGCAGCAGCAATTTCTTTTACGGGATTAATATGACCGGTCCAATTTATAATATGATTTACTTGTACTAATTTAGTTTTTGAGGTAATCTGTTCCGTATATTTTTTTACTAAATAATCGGTATCGTCAGAGGGTAATTCAAGGTCTATCCATTTTAATACAATGCCATCGCGTTTTTCACGTTGCTTCCATGCATTAATCATGTTTGGATAGTCTTGTTTCGTCAATAAAACCTCATCTCCTTTTTCGAAATCCAATCCAAAAATCACATTATCCAATGCTTCAGTGGTATTGCGGTTAATGGCGATTTCGTTGGGGTCGCATCCTGCAAGATTGGCCAATTTTGCGCGTAAATTTTCTCTGCCCTTATCCAAAATCTGCCACATGTAATAACTCGGTGCTTCGTTTGCGAGCTGACTATACCGTTGCATGGCGTCCTGCACTACTTTAGGTGAAGGACTAACGCCGCCATTATTTAAATTGATAATTGTATTCGAAGCCGTATAAGCAGATTTTATTGTCGCCCAAAAATCTTCATCAGCTGCAAGTATTTCCGGTGTAGATTTTTGCGCGCGCTGAATAGCCGCATTTATCTCTTCGCTATGAACAAATTGTGGCAGGTTAGCAACGCTGAATAAAGCAGCAGATTTTTTAAGAAAACTACGACGGTTAGCCATAAACGAGTTCCATTTTTAATTATTGGAACCGTTAAGATACAAATATCCTGAAGAATTAACTCACAGCCACGGGCATCATTTCACGGATTTTATCAACCGCAAAATCGATTTCCTCAATCGTATTAAACTTCGAAAATGAAAAACGCACAGCAGTAGAACCCGGTGCGCGTTTTAATTGTGCAATTACATGTGAGCCTATGTCGGTACCGCTACTACAGGCACTTCCACCGCTAACAGCAATACCGGCTATATCGAGATTAAATAATAATAATTCATTTTTATCTGATGCCGGGAAGTTTACATTTAAAACCGTATACAATCCATTATTATCAGAATTAATTTGCACACCCGGAATTTCTTCCAGTAATCTTTTCATCATATGATCGCGCAAATTTTTGATATGTTCACTTACAGTATCTAATTCCGCATAGGCAATTTCAAGTGCTTTTGCTAAACCTATAATTCCATATAAATTTTCAGTTCCTGCGCGTACATTTCTTTCCTGAGCGCCGCCATGAATCAATGGTTTAATTTTAGCTTCTCCATTGATATAGATAAATCCTACTCCTTTTGGTCCGTGGAATTTATGTGCAGCACATGAAATAAAATGCACTTTTGTTTTTTGTAAATCGAGTTGATAATGCGCAACCGTTTGAACAGTATCACAATGAAAATAAGCATTGTGAGCGATGCATAAATTACT
>DAORKJ010000025.1:7244-19306 GCA_035439505.1 Chitinophagales bacterium | reverse complement strand
CCGTTTGAACAGTATCACAATGAAAATAAGCATTGTGAGCGATGCATAAATTACTCACTTTATCAATATCGAGTAGTGTGCCTATTTCGTTATTGGCATGCATTAAACTCACTAAGGTTTTCGCTGTATTATTAGCCAGTAATTGTTCCAGATGTTCATAATTAACTGACCCGTCACTGTTTAATGCCACATAGTCGAGTTGAATTTTGCCTTCATTTTTGAGTGCTTCTACCGTATGTGTTACTGCGTGATGTTCTATTGGCGATGTTATGATACGGGTTACCCCTAAATCGCGCACGCTGCATTGTAAAGCCATATTGTTTGCCTCCGTCCCTCCGCTGGTAAAAAAAATCTCACCCGGTGACACATGGAACAACCCGGCAATGAGTTTTCTTGCCTTTTCAATAGCTGCTCTGGTTTCGCGACCAAAAGAGTGAATAGAAGATGGATTCCCGTAATACTGTTGTAAATAGGGCATCATAGCCTCTATCACTTTGGGTTCCAGCTGCGTGGTAGCAGCATTGTCTAGGTAAACGCGCATGTAATTCAGTTAAACCGCAAAATTAAGCAATTACCCCGAGTAGCTGAAAAAGGCCCTCCAAATGACTATTTCATGACATTTTTGATGTCATCCATAATCTTTTTGTTGATGTTCTCAGCCGTGGTTTTGGTAGAACTTTCGGAGTAGATGCGAATAATAGGTTCGGTATTGCTGGCGCGAAGATGTACCCAGTCGCCACCCATTTCTATTTTTAGCCCGTCCGTTTTATTGAGTTTTTCCTTCTTATATTTTTCCTCCATTTTGCGCAAAATATATTGCACATCGGTTCCTTCAGGCAATTCGATTTTATTTTTTGCCATAAAGTAGTTTGGATAATCGGCGCGTAAGCGTGAACAACTTTTACCTGAAGTTGCCAAATGCGACAAAAACAAGGCTATGCCTACTAATGCATCGCGACCATAATGTAATTCAGGTAAAATAATTCCTCCATTACCTTCTCCGCCAATAATGGCATTTACTTCTTTCATCATGTTCACAACATGCACTTCCCCTACTGCACTTTGATGATGTTCTACTTTATGTTTTGCGGCAACATCGCGTAAAGCTTGGGTTGATGATAAATTCGAAACAACATTTCCGGGCGTATGTTTGAGGACATAATCGGCAATAGAAACTAAAGTATATTCTTCACCAAACATATCGCCGTTTTCGCACACAATTGCCAAACGATCAACATCAGGGTCTACCACTAATCCGACATCCGCTTTTTGGTGTTTAACCTCATGCGCAATAGTCCCTAAATGTTCAGGCAATGGTTCAGGATTATGCGGGAAACGTCCATTTGGATTGGTAAATAATTCCACCACATCGGTAACACCAAGTGCTACCAATAATTCAGGAACGGAAATACCTCCGGTAGAATTCACACAATCGATAACCACTTTAAAATTGCGTTCTTTAATTGCTTTTTTATTTACTAATGGCAATTCCAGAATTTTATCAATATGTTTTTGGATATAATAAAATTTGTGTTGGTATTCGCCTAATTTATCTACATCACTGTAAACTATTTCTTCACTGTTGGCAATTGCTAAAACCGCTTCACCATCAGCACCTGAAATAAATTCGCCTAAATGATTTAATAATTTCAGTGCATTATAATTTTTTGGATTATGTGAAGCCGTAATAATAATACCTCCACCTGCCTGTTCACGAGGAACCGCAATTTCAACTGTTGGTGTAGTAGATAATCCTAAGTCAATGACTTTAATACCAATTGATTGTAATGTACCGGTAACCAGATGATTTACCATTTCACCACTGATACGCGCATCACGGCCAATCACAATTGTTGGATTTCCGGTTGTATTTTTTATCCAGGTACCAAAAGCCGCAGTAAATTTGATAATATCCTCAGGGGTTAGATTTTGTCCGGCCTTCCCTCCTATAGTTCCTCTAATACCGGAGATTGATTTTATTAGTGTCATATTCGAAATACAAAGTTATACAAATTCAAATGATGCGATATAACGAATAAATGTTTAAATCTTGTACTTTTGTTCATTATTTAAAATATGGCTGTCACAAAAAACTGGTTTGAAACTTGGTTCAGTCAAGGTTATTACGACATACTGTATCAGCATCGTGATGAAGACGAGGCTGCCGGCTTTTTGGATGCATTGATGGAAAAACTACAGCCACCAACAAACGCCACAATATTGGATGCAGCCTGCGGTAAAGGGCGCCACGCCATCTATTTGGCAGAAAAAGGCTGGGATGTCACAGGAATCGATTTATCTTACAATTCTATTAAAGAAGCAAAATTGGCAGAAAATGAACATTTATCATTTTTTCAGCACGATATGCGTAATGTGTTGCGTGTAAATTATTTTGATTTCATTTTTAATTTTTACACCAGCTTTGGATACTTTGCTAACATTAAAGATGATATCAAATGTATTCGTTCATTTGCGAATGGATTAAAACCCGGAGGTAAACTGGTTATCGATTTTTTAAATGTATTTACCACCTTACAAAATTTAGTGGAAGATGAACATAAAGTGTTTGGTGATATTCAATTCGATATTACAAAAAGTTATGCGAACGGAATGATATCTAAAAAAATTGAAGTAAAACATAAGAATCAACATCATACTTATCACGAACATGTTCGTGCACTACAATTACAACATTTTGATCACTATTGCTCATTGGCAGGATTAAAAATTGTAGCTACTTTTGGCGATTATGATTTGCAGCCATATAATAAATTACAATCTGAACGACTTATTATCATAGCAGAAAAATGATATTTCCGGAATTTATACAACAATTTGACGAATGGGCTTTTTTACTTATCAATAATAAGTGGTCAAATCATGTATTTGATATCATAATGCCACCAGTTCGCGATAAAAATTTCTGGATACCACTGTATATTATTATTGCTATTGTTTTAGTATATCAATATCGTTGGAAAGGACTTACGCTTATTTTATTGTTGGGTCTCAATTTCGGTGTTAGTGACCAATTGAGCAGTGCTGTGATAAAACCGGCAGTTGGCCGCGTTCGCCCGTGTAATGACGAATCCTTTAAAGAACAGGTTACCCTGCGAATTGAAAGATGTGGTGCAGGCAAAAGTTTTACCTCCAGCCATGCTACCAACACCTTTGCATTTGCAATAATGTTAACACTGCTGTTCCGAAAAAAATATAGATGGATTGCCCCTGTAGCTTTGTTTTGGGCGAGTTTGGTGTCGTATGCACAAATTTATGTGGGTGTTCATTACCCTATCGACATTTTAGGTGGTGCATTATTAGGTACGGGAATTAGCTTAATTATCTATAAAATTGCATCGCGTTACGTGCTACCCAAACTTGGTCCGGAACTTTAAAGCAGGCAAATCAGTATTATAACACATGAGCATACTTCAAATTGTATTCATTATTTCAGCTTCAGTTGCAGGTATTTTAGCTGCCTGGTTCCTGCGCAAACAAACACATAGTGAGTTACTCAGTATTTTATTATCCTTTAGCGGTGCCTATTTATTGGGTAATGTTGTGCTCCATTTATTACCAGAAATTTTTGCGGATGCTCATGCCGGACACCAGGAAACTGGTGCACATGCACATGACTATACTGCAGCTATCTATATTTTGCTTGGTTTTTTTATACAATTGCTTATTGTGCAGTTTACCAGAGGTATCGAACACGGGCATTTACATTTACACGAACATCAAAGTAAAGGATATATTGCAGGCGTATTTTTCGGATTGAGTTTTCATGCCTTTATGGAAGGTGTTCCGCTGGTTGGTAACAATATGGAAGCCGCTCAAATGCAACCACTTTTTAATGCCATTTTAGTACATAAAATTCCTGAGGCATTTGCGTTAGCAACTGTGTTATTTTTTTCTGTAAGTAAACAATTAAATGCGTATTTATTATTGGCATTTTTTGCATTAATGACACCATTAGGAAGTTATGCCGGTAATTACCTCACTACCCAACATGTGATGGATTTTAAATGGCTGATAGCAATAGTTTGCGGTTCGTTAATTCACATCAGTACTACCATCATTTTTGAATCCAGCGGCAAAGCGCATAAAATTAGTATGTATAAATTTATTGCCATTTTAGCCGGAGCAGGAATTGCACTTATTGCTGCTATGATGGAATAATGTTTATCTCGCTAAATACATTTTTCCAAAACCTGAATTAAAGTATTGATCAGTTCCGGTATCATATTTTTCAATCGATTCACCGTGCAGACGGGTTACCACTCTATACACATATAATCCATTTGCTAATGGGTCACCAAACTGGTCGGTACCATCCCAGGCAAATTCGGTGATATTATTTCCTATATGTAGTTCACCTAATTCGCTGCGCATAATTTCGCGGACTACTTTTCCGGTGACAGTCATAATTTGAATTTTGAAATATTCCGGCACTTCACTTCCGGTTAAGGTAAATACAAATCGGGTTTGTGAGGTGAATGGATTTGGGTAATTCATTACATTACTCACCATTGCCTTATTGATTACTTCAAAAGAAATAGTATAATCGATATCACCTGCCGTATTTCCGGTGTTATCCATTCCCTGCACACGTAATTCATACGTGCCATCCATACTAAAAATCGGATTAATTTCTACCCTTGCACTATTGTTTTCAGTTAAATTAGAAGGGTCAGCCGGATAAAATTTGGTGGTTACCCCATCGTAATAATAATCGTGGAAACTGTAATTTGGATATTGAAAGGTAATTTTCAACAACGAGGTATCAGCAAGAGCCAGATAAGGATTTTCGTCTTTCAAATTAATAATAATTTGTGGCTTAGCACTCACAATATCTCCATCTAAAATATGAACTCCGTCAAAAGTTACATCTAATAATGGATCTTTAGCATCACCAATAACTTGCACAGGCAAATAGGCGAAATTATTGTAATGAAATTGTTCTTCCTGATCATTTTTAGGGTTCACTTCGGCTACCAGTGTCGACCGCCCAATTGGAATTTGATTGGTATTAAATTGAATAGTCGCAATCATAGATTCATCACTTAGCAAACTATCTTGTCGCGAATACGGTACCTCGTGGTAAAAATTATTGGCATCAAAAATGCCAAAATTAATTAACAAGCTATCCATATTGTAATCACTTACATTCGTAATAGCCAATTCTAAACTTCCAGGTGCACCTTGTTGTAGTGTATCATTAGTAAAAGCAAAGTGTAAGTTTGGGTTAACAGCAGCTTCTGGAACTGGGTCATAAAGAACACGCCAATAATTAAATTGAGCAGGTGTTCTTAACGTATCATCTTTTGTTTCTAAACGCAATTTAATATAAGGATATAAATCTGCATCAGCAAATGTAATAGAAGTATCTCCACTTTGTAAACCGGTTTTTAAAACGGTTTCTACGCCATTAATTTTCACGCCAATAACCGATATACTGTTAGTATCTACGCCAGGTAAATCGTTCGCATAAAAACTCCATTGTGCTTTTTCCCATTCTTCAGCCGGCCCAATCAAAGGCGTTTCAATATTTCCTTTATTCCAATTCCCGTTAATTACAAATGTTGCTTCAATTTTATGCCCTTCAGGATCGCCAATTATTTCAACTTTAGAATCTGTATTTCCTTTTTGCGCATAAAAAATATAGGATCTGTCATAATCAAAAACAGACAATGCATTAATATCTGTAGCACCATAGGCATTAAATGCATCGAATAAACTATGTCCATAAATCAAAGTATCATCTAACCATGCATAAAAATCCGGGTAATTGTTGCTATAACAAATAAAATGCGTGCTATCAGGCAATTCATTCATCATGAAATTGTATAATTTCTCCCTGGATTCAGGTGAGTTGGTATAAAATTGAATAACCCTTTCATATGCATCCGCGCTGCAATAAACATCACCATATGGACCTAAATTAGTTGCTCCCACTTCACTTGTTTGCCAAAGTTCGGCCGAATTGGCATCAGCTACTAATACCACAAATCCCGTAGACGCGCATGACCCGATTGCGAGCAATTCACCATCCGCATAACTGGTTACTTCTGTCCAATGTGTTGTTGGGTAAATACCTGTTGCAACTTCGTATGTTTTTACATCAGGAACAAAAGTAAATTCACGTGATGGTTCGAGATTTACATTTGTAAACTCATCTTCCAAATATTGATAATAATGCGATTGATTCCAACCTGTTATTTCACCTGGTAAATATAAAAATGAACTAGAACGCCACATGGCTTCAGATCCATCTATGGTATCAGGAGTTATACGCCAATAATATACTACATTTGGTATATAGGTCAATGGGGGATTTTCCCATTTAATTACACCACCTGCCGATGTTACCATTGTTGTTTTTCGCAATGGTGAATTAAACAATGTTGTTGTGTCTGCTTCGAAAATATATTGTTTAACAGGAGCAAAAGCATCAGTGGATGAAGCTGCAAAATATTCCGGCACATGATTCATTATGGTAAATTCCACCGGATAAATTGGCATCGCATCATCAGAAATTACAAATAAAGTGGTATTTAAAATATTATTGAATTCATCTATTTCGCCAATTTCATTTTCTTTGTCCAGATGAATTGCAAAATTATTCAATCCTGCACCTGCTAAACCATCAGTAGCAAATGGAATTATCAAAGTATCTCTAAAACGAGTTGCCGGAAACCGTTCAAAAAAAGTAGATGTTTCCCCTCCAAACTTTGTCCGTTTCACCTCAACGAAATAACTGGAATCAATTGCAGATCCCAAGTTGGTTACGATTAAATGCATATAAATACTATCTGTTCCGGCAGAAATTACGTCCGGTTCAAAATGCACATATGGCGCTTCAATTGCATAATCAGGTTTGTCGTGCGTGTTTAAACGTATTGCAGGATCACCTTGCAAAGTATTATGCTGAATTGTCATCCTGTCAAATGGATTGTCTGTCGGCCACAATGTATCTGCTACAGCGCGCATTGCAATACCCATTGGCAGATTATAGGAATTACTCGCAAGTTCACGATAAAATAAAGTAGCATAAGTATGCAAATTGGCTGCAATAGAGAAATTACTTGCAGCTAAAAATGCAATAGCAGCTTTATTTTCAGCAAAAATATATTGTTCACCTAAGGTATAAGCATCGCCGTGAATAGCAGCAGTATTGCAACCATTTCCATATACCGCAAAATATTTACCTTCATTATTAAACTCGTTGGGGGAGCCGATATTATAATCAAAACTACCGGTTGATGAATGTCCGAAAAAAGTAATTAATGATACACCGGTATTAATTAAAGAATCAACATAAGCCGATTCTGAATAAAAAATCGGATCCGCATTTAATTTATTAAATGGAATTACATTTCCTCCATACAAAGTGTCTTCAATAATGTTTTTATATTGATTCAAAAACGAATTAAATAAGGTTTGCTCAAATTCAGAAGCGCCACCTGCAAAATGCAAAACGTTTTTCATCCAGGCTTTATTAGCTATCGTTTGGGTATGGTCTGCCTGTTGTGCTTCAAATTCAATTATTTTATCATAATAAATACGGACATCATTTGGCGTTTTTGCAGATATTCTACCCACTGCAACTAACGGCACAAAATCACCTGTTCGCGTTACTAACATATTATCAGACCCGGGATTACCAAATGTTGGCACCAAACTCGCAGCATATTCAGGTGTTCCATTAGCACGTGTTACATCATAACTGTATGACTTACCTATTAAAAAAAGAAACTCAGGAGCTGTTACGAAATTATCTACTGCATACGTCACAAAATTGCGAATGGCCAATGGATGTTTTTTCAGCCCATAAGAAAACATGTCATATAAAACATCAATATCAATAACAATAGCATCATAACTACCTCCTGCAATACTTGCCCGATAATCTCTATAAGCGTTAACCCAATTAGTTCCATCTACATCTTCAAACAATACTTTATTGGAAATAATCATATAATTACCCTGATTGGCGGTGGCTCCATAGTTGACAAAAGTGACGGGATTTAATTTAGGTACTGAAAATATATCAGTGGCATCCTGACTGCTAAAATATAATTCTGCATTAGTGGCATTATAGTCTAAATGAAATTTTGAAATATCTGCTTCAACAATTGCTTCAATACGTTTGTGATTCGAAAGGTCGTATAAAATGGGTGAGGTAAATTTTTCATTAAAATTAGTACATTCCAAATAGGTTGTTGCTCCAACAACTTGTGTCAACCATGTTTTTAATACCGATTCATTGTTACAACTAAAAGACCTTGGATAATTGACATCAATAAATGAATATCGCTGGTAATCGGTAGAAACTGGCCCACTTGAAAAAGTAATGGTATTCGCAGCTAATATATCTGCTAAATTAAATTCATAACGACCAACTCTGTAATTAAAAAAAGTGGTGTCCTTTATTATTTCTCCATTCCATTTAATCAAAAAGTGGTGCTCCCCATCCCCGTTGGCAATAAGCGCCGTTTTTAATCTGGGGATAAAAGAAGGACCGGCATAAAAATCAGGTGTATTTACAGTAACATTAAAATTACTAAGGTTGTATTTGCCGGTGGCATACCCTTCACCTTCTGTCATGTCAGAAGATAAAATATCATTAAAAGGATCACCTATGTTAAAATTTGATGAACCATAACCCGCACCGTATACAATGCGCGTATGATAATCGTGATATAGTAATGGTGCAGGTGTGTCCGTTAAATCGTTAATAACTACCTCAAGACGATGGTTAGTAATTAAATCGTTCCAGGTCAAAAAATACATGGCAGTATCTGTTATTAAACTCTCGTATTGATGTAACTGATACTCCGGAAATTCAAACATTAATGAATCGAAAGTACCGTCATTTTTTTCACCGTAAAACTCGATATAATCCGCTGCGTTAAAAACACCATCTCCTTCACCTGATATATGAATATATTGCTCAACTCCTTTATTTATTAACTGAAAATTACGCGGATCAACTGTGGCAAGCGGAACACCAATATCGTTCATAGCTGAATTGAGCACATCGTAAGAAATACGATATATACCATTTTTAGCAATAGGGAATTTTAAATATTGCTGGTCGTACTCAATCCATTCATTATGGTAAGTTTGAGCATTTACCTGTAAAATTGATAATATGAAAAAAAATAAGAGTAAATGTTTTTTCATACAGTTGGTTTTGTGTGCATGTTTAACGGTTTATTCAGCTGCCGGCTTCGGGGTTTTATTGATATTAAACAACAAACTGAATACATGAGAATATAATACTTCGCTTTGTTTGCCAATATTGGTATAGGCGTAATCCAGCATTACCGGACCAATTTCTACACCTAATCCAATATTAGGTTGCATAGTCCATGCCTCTTCAAATAAATCATCGGGAATATATCGTTGCACATTTCCTATTCCGGCGCGCACATATATAAATTCTTTGTAATCTGCTTCTAGACCCAAATGCGGATCAATACTTAAAGGGTCAGCACTGATTAAAACATTTCTGCGACCGTCAGTTGTAATATCTGCATTAACTTCAGCAAGCAATCCGAAATTTTCGTTTAATGTAAAATCATACGCTGCACCTAAAATTAATTTTGGTGTGGTAATTTCTAAACTATTTTCAGGAATTATATTTCCGGTAGCCAATAACACTTGTTTTTCTTCTTCTGTAAATGAAAAACTCCAGGCATTAAATGTTGAAGTTATATCTTTAAATGTTGCGCCGAATTTCCAATTATTAAGGTCCATTTGAGCACCTGCATCTAAACCAAATCCCCAGGCAGTTGCAAAATCTCCTGCTTCGCGATGTACTACCTTGATATTTCCACCAACTCGTAAATTATGCCAGTTCAGTTTTTGCGCATAGGAACCTAAAAAGGCATAATCAGCAACTGAAAATGCCGTGATGTTGTCGTAATTAATACTGCCATCCGGTTCAATTAAATACAAGGTATTCGGAATATCATCTACACCGAAGCGAATAATTGATAATCCCACCGCAGCATTTTTTTCAGGCAATGCCATGGCAAATGAACCGTAATCGTATTTAGCTATACCGGCAAAATATTCGCTATGCATAACGCCTAACTGAATATCAGACTCAATTAACGTAAGTGCAGCCGGATTCCAATAACCGCCGGTTACATCATTTACCGAGGCTACTACCGAATTACTCATACCCAAAGCACGAGCAGAAATACCTATAGATAGAAATTCATTGCTGTATTTGGGAGCAGAGGTTTGACCCAAAACAGGTAGCATAGACATACTGCCTAAAATCAATATTAAATACTTTCTCATGTATGGTTCACGAATCTGTCGGAAATTTAGGAAATTTTTGGCTGAGTATCGTCTTTTCGCTGTCATGGATTACACTTTTAAACCGTTTTTGGTCAGTTTCGTTCATTGGTGGATTACCTAAACGAATATTTATCCCGTTTATGATGCCTGTGAGGCGCTCATCATAAGCATAATCATACAAAAACTTCCGCTCCCTAAAAACCTTAAAATGGTTGCCAATACCATCGGGATCCATGGCTTGGGTGTTGATGGCTACTAAGCGGCTAATCTGGCTCGTATCAACCATTTCAATGAGGTCGTAAAGCTGCTTGCAAACCTCAGGCCTGCTCGTTAGCAGGGTCCGGTCGAGCACTACTTCCAGCAAAACATGGCTTATGGCATATAACCGTTTATCGAAACAGGTAAACCCGGTTGCCTTGATGAGTGCAGAAATTGCAGTGGTATTTTGCTCAAAAAAGGCTGATTCATGAAAATGTCCGTCCACAAAATAATGCCGTTTTACTCCTTCCGTCATCCTGCTTAATTCCGGATTGTCTGTGTACACAAGCTTTTGAGGATGTAACTTCACCACCTCCCCGGTGCGGTAACTATAATTCGACAAAATATCAGGCAAAATGAGGCCTGCAGCGAAATTGGGGTCGCTTACCGGGAGCTCGTGATAAAAGTGGGACAAAAAATTCAAAGCCTGATGGTTTATTGTACAATATACGAAATTAAGTAACGAAAAGTTGAGGAAAGGGTTTACATCTGCATATAATTTTTATGTCATTATTTTTGCAGCATGAAAAATTTCGTTGAAGAATTACGCTGGAGAGGGATGTTATTCGATATGATGCCCGGAACTGAAGAGTTTTTGAATAAAGGCATGGCTAAAGGCTATATCGGTTTTGACCCTACTGCCGATTCGCTTGGCGTGGGTAATATGGTGCAAATTATGACGCTTTTGCACTTTCAAAATTGCGGACATCTGCCAATTGCACTCATTGGCGGTGCAACAGGAATGGTGGGCGATCCTTCGGGTAAAAGTGCCGAACGAAATTTATTGGACGAAGCAGCCTTGCAACACAATATCCAGTCACAACAAAAACAATTGGCGAAATTTTTAAATTTTAATTCCGGAGAAAATGCTGCTCAACTGGTAAATAATTACGATTGGATGAAAAACTTTTCATTCCTGGAATTTTTACGGGAAGTGGGAAAACATTTAACCATTAGTTACATGATGGCTAAAGATTCCGTTCAAACTAGGATGGAAAAGGGTATTTCATTTACCGAATTTTCTTATCAGTTATTACAGGGTTATGATTTTTATTATTTATGGAAAAATAATAATGTGATGTTACAAATGGGTGGTAGTGACCAATGGGGAAATATTACTACCGGCAATGAATTAATTCGACGCAAAGGAAGTGGTGAAGCTTATGCCATTTGTACACCATTAATTAAAAAAGCTGACGGGACAAAGTTCGGTAAAACAGAAGGCGGAAATATTTGGTTAGACCCAAAACGTACATCGCCTTATCGCTTTTATCAGTTTTGGTTAAATGCAAGTGATGCTGATGCCGAAACTTATATTAAAATATTTACACTTTTTGAGCGTGAAACTATTGAGGATTTGATTACACGCCATCGCGCAGAACCCCATCTGAGACTGCTTCAGAAGGAATTAGCAAAAGATATTACCACACGTGTCCACAGTGAAGAGGACTACCATAATGCGGTGGCAGCAAGTGATATTTTATTTGGTA
>DAORKJ010000025.1:0-7144 GCA_035439505.1 Chitinophagales bacterium | reverse complement strand
CACAGTGAAGAGGACTACCATAATGCGGTGGCAGCAAGTGATATTTTATTTGGTAAAGCAACACAGGCCGATTTCGAAAAATTAAGTGATGAATTGTTGTTGGATGTACTCGAAGGTGTCCCTCAATTTGTTGTCGATAAAACTATTTTTTCAACGGGAATTGGGTTTGCAGATTTGCTTACAGAAAAAAGTAATATTCTCGCCTCTAAAGGTGAATACAAACGCGCCATGCAGGAAAATTCGCTTAGTCTAAATAAAGAAAAAGTGAGCGATGCCGAAAAAATAATTACCGCCGATTTATTAATCAACGGTAAATATTTATTAATACAACGCGGAAAAAAGAATTATTTTTTAATTATTGCACAATAAATTGTTGTGCCAGCACATCACCGTCTTCAGTAGTAATTTTTAATAAATAACTGCTGGGTAATAAGTGGATGGTGTTGATGGTGAATAAATTATTTACTTCTTTTGATTGCTGTATTAGTTTACCATCTACAGTATACAACTCAACAAAAAAGGAAGGGGTAAAGGTATTATCTACCGTTACCTGAATGGCAGTTTGCGTTGGGTTCGGGTAAACAAATAATTGCATATCTCCGGCATTTACATAAAGTATCTCTACCGTTTCACTGGCATAAACGCCATTCGAGGCAGAAATAAAATATTGATAGGTAGTGCCTGAAACCAGGTTTTGGTTATCGACAAAATCATAATATTGGTCGGAAGCTCCACCGCAAACCCCGGGTACCGTAAATATATCTTCAAATTCTGTGTCCTTACCTGCGCGTTTCAAATGCATGTCGAAACATGTTGAACCGGCTGTCAGCGTCCAGTTTATCAGCATACTATCGCCAAATTGGACTACCGTTAAATCTTTAAACAAACTCTGGGCTGAAGCAGATGTGGTAACTGCAAAAAATAGTATTAGGAGTATGCTTTTCATATTCGGCTTAATAACGAAATTTCTTCCGGCTTAGTATATAGTAACACAATTTCCGATTAAGATGGCGATACCAATATGCAATAGGATGCATCCTTAAACCTTATCCAGTAATGCAGTTATTACTCGGCATCACCATATAACACCTGCCGCAGCGCCTGCAATTTTAAATAACACTCCGCCAATTCCTGCTCCGGAACTGAGTCATATACAATAGCACCTCCGGTCTGAATACTGAGATGTTGATTTTCTGCATTGTATTGAATACTTCGAATAACCACATTAAAATCAACATCATTATCAGGTGTAAAATATCCAAATGCACCGGAAAATAATCCGCGTTTGCTTACTTCATATTGTTCAATCAATAGCATGGCCATTACCTTAGGTGCACCTGTCATGCTACCCATCGGGAATGCATCTTTTATGACATCAACTACATTTACCTCTTCACTAATTTGTGCACTTATAGTAGATACCATTTGATGTACTTGGGGAAAAGAATAAATACCAAATAACTCTTCTACCTGAATACTTCCGGTTATGGCATGTTTAGTTAAATCGTTGCGGACCAAATCAACTATCATCACATTTTCTGCGCGGTCTTTTATACTGTGGTATAAATCACTTTTATATTGTTCATCTTCAAACGCATTTTGTCCGCGTTTGTGGGTGCCTTTAATGGGCTGACTAATAATTTTATTCCCATATTTTTTCAGAAACCGTTCAGGGCTTGCTGAAATTAAATAACGATGTTGCCATTTAAATAATACAGCAAATGGAGCAGCACTTAATGTACATAATTTATCAAAAACTGCAGATGCATCTAGTGTGCCATTGGTATAAAATTCCTGACAAAAATTGAGTTCGTAAATATCACCTTCTGTTATATGGTGAATAATATCTTTTACTTTTTGCAAATATCTTTCCGCCGGAATCCGCGGCTGTAAAGGTGCTAAGGCTGACGGAACAGATTGTGAGGTTGCTTCATTTATTTGTCGAAATATTTTTTCAAACGAACTAGCATTTTCTTCCAACAAAAAAATGGTACAGGTATTTTCTTTTACGGTTACATAAATTTCAGGAACAAAAAATACCATTTCAGGCCAACCTATACCATCAAAGTTTTTGGACGATAATTGTTCAGTTTCCTGTTTTAAATCATACCCGAAAAATCCAAAACAATAATCTTTAAATGTTTCCCGAAAAAAACGAAGCTGTTCAAATGCATCTCCTGCATTGGTTACCAATTGTTGGTATGCTCCGGCTGCTAAGGCATAGTCGAAAGTGACAGGTCCATACACCGTATTTTTACAGCTATCTAAAAATGCGAAGCAACTAAAATGCTGTGCATAAGCTGATAATTTTTTGCGGAAGTCATCAGTATCAGCAATGGTAAATGTTTTACTGATGCGCGTCATAATAATTACATGATAATTAACTTATCCCTTTCCGGTCCGGCAGATAACATGGAAATTTTTGTTTTTAATTCCCATTCCAAAAACTGCAGATAGTTAAGTAATTCCTGAGGTAAATCTGCTTTTGTTTTGCAATGGTCTAAATTACATTCCCAGCCCTTAAATGTTTCATACACCGGTTCAATTTTGGCGTCTACAATATCATAAGGCATTTGGTCAGTAACAACACCATTTATTTTATATCCAACACATGCTTTTATTTCAGCAAATGTATTTAATACGTCAATTTTTGTGATGGCAATTTGTGTTACACCATTAATCATAATGGTATATTTTAACGCAGGTAAATCAATCCATCCGCAACGACGAGGTCGACCTGTAGTTGCACCAAATTCGTTGCCAATTTTGCGCAACTCCTCTCCTGTTTCGTCAAATAATTCTGTTGGGAACGGACCTGAACCAACACGCGTACAATAGGCTTTTGAAATACCAATTACTTCTTTTATTTTTTGCGGTGCTACACCTAATCCTGTGCACACACCGGCAGTAATGGTATTGCTGGAAGTAACAAAAGGATAAGTACCATGGTCCACATCTAACATAGAGCCCTGAGCACCTTCAGCTAAAATGCGTTTACCGGATTTAATATTATCGTTAATTAAATATTCAGCATCTACAAAAGTGATTTGTTTCAGGAAGTCAATTGCTTCCATCCATTCTTGTTCGTTAGGAACTTCAGATGGCACATCGCCATAATTTTTTAACAACTGAAAATGTTTTTCTTTCAGTTTATTATATTTTTCTTTAAAATCAGGTGATTCAATATCGCCTACACGTAATCCGTTTCGCCCTGTTTTATCCATATATGCAGGACCAATTCCTTTTAATGTGGAACCAATTTTATCTGCACCTTTTGATGCCTCACTTGCTGCATCCAACATTTTATGTGTAGGTAAAATTAAATGTGCCTTGCGGGAAATTACCAAACGATTATTTACCTGAACACCGGCTCCGGCCAATTTATTAATTTCCATACGGAAAGTGATAGGGTCAATTACAACACCGTTGCCAACCAAATTCAGACAATTTTCGAGAAAAATACCGGAAGGAATTGTGTGCAAAACGAACTTCACACCATTATTGAGAATAAGTGTATGTCCTGCATTCGGGCCGCCCTGAAAACGAGCTACCACATCGTATTGTTCTGCTAAATAATCAACTACTTTACCTTTGCCCTCGTCGCCCCATTGAAGGCCTAATAAAACGTCTACGTTCATAACATGGATTAAAATGCGAAATTATACCACAGGCTTACCTTCAGCAAGGTACATTCCCCTTTTTTTTCAAGATATTGTTAACAGTTATGAGGTGACCGGAAAAGTAAGGTTGGTCAAAAATGGTGGACCTTACTTTTGAAAAACAGGTGAAAATTGTTGTAAGTGATTGATTATCAAACCTTTTCAGGCTCGAAATTGCCCAAGGCATCAGTTACTGAATCGCTAATGGTGAAAAAACTGGTGAGCTTGGTGGTCACCATCAATGTTTTGAGATGGTCTTTCATGGCACAGAGCACTACTTCTCCATCAACCCTGCGCACTTTAGTCAGAATTTTGAGCAGGAAGTTCAATCCACTGCTATTGATAAACTCCAGCTCGCTGAAGTCAAAAATAATATTGGTGAACCCATCCTCAATATCTTCTTCTAACTGCTCGGCCACTTGAACGGTTTGATACTCTCCTACCAAACGCCCGTTCAACTTCACCACCAGGGTGTTTTCATTTTTCTTTTCTATATGATATTCCATCGTGTTACAGGGGTATTAAGCTGTTTTTTCTGCTTTTTGTTCATTCATTTCACGAATTTTCTGACAATTACCACAAATGCCATACATATTTAATGAATGGTGGGTGATTTTAAAATTTAATAAATCGCCCATCATGGTTTGAATTTGATGGATACGCGGGTCACAAAATTCCACTACCTTTTTACAATCAACGCAAATAATATGGTCATGTTGTTTATAACCATATGATTTTTCGTATTGCGCAAGGTTTTTCCCAAATTGATGTTTCGTAATTAAATCGCAGGTTAATAATAATTCGAGCGTATTATACACCGTGGCGCGACTCACATGATACTCTTTTTTCAGCATGTGTGAGTATAAACTTTCTGCGTCGAAATGGTCGGTGCGACTATAAATTTCTTCCAGAATAGCAAAACGTTCGGGAGTTTTACGCAAGCCTTTTGTTTCTAAATGCGCTGCAAAAATATTTTTTATTTCTTCCAGATGTTTTATTTGCTGTTCCATAATCTTGTTTTTAAGTAGTTTCCATTCTTGTTACTGAAATCACACCTTTCATTGAGCGTAATTTTCGCAACAAGGTTTCTAATTGTTCGGTATTTTTTACAAAGGTTTTAATGGTGCCTTCAAATAAACCGTCTTTAGCATCCATCACCAAACTTTGCATATTTAATTTCATATCGCCGGAAATAATATTGGTTACTTTATTTACCAACCCAACATCGTCTAATCCTGTAACTTTTATTCCAGTTAAAAAGGCAATATCTTTTTGTTGTGTCCAACGTGTTTTTACAATGCGGTAACCGTATTTACTCATTAATTCGGTAGCATTCGGACAATTGGTTTTGTGAATTTTGATGCCTTCATTAATGGTAATAAATCCGAATACATCATCACCAACAATTGGATTACAACATTTGGCCAATGCATATTTGATATTATCCATGGCATTATCAAATATTAATAACTCAGCATTCGAGGTTGCAATTTTTTCGAGGCGCTCATAATCCACGCTGTGTTCTTTATCCACCACAGGCGGAATTAATTTCCCTCCCTGCACTGTAAAATCTTTCAGCTCTTTTAGTGTAATATCTTTGGTTGAAATACGATAATATAATTCCATACTCGTTGGCTGATGATAATATTCCATCAGCAACTGAATATTTTTATCGAAAAATTCGACCTTCATATTTTTCAGCCGTTTTTCCAATACTGTTTTTCCTTCCATGGCTACTGCACGTTTTTCTTCTTTCAGTGCATTTTTTACTTTACTTCTTGCCCGCGAAGTAATTAAAAAATTAAGCCAGTCCTCGTTCGGTTTTTGTTTTTTAGATGTAATAATTTCTACCTGGTCGCCATTGTTCAACATATGACTGATTGGTATTAAGCGATGATTTACTTTCGCCCCAATACAATGGTATCCAACATCCGTGTGAATTTCAAAAGCAAAGTCGAGTGCTGTTGCTCCCTGAGGTAATATTTTTAAATCACCTTTCGGAGTGAACACATATATTTCTTTTGAAAATAAATTTAATCTGAAATCATCCAAAAATTCGAGTGCATTAAATTCAGGGTTACGCAACAACTCACGAATTTCTCTTAACCAGGTATCTAATGCTTTATCGTTTGAACCTTCTTTATATTTCCAGTGCGCAGCAAATCCTTTTTCTGCAATTTCATCCATGCGTCGTGTACGAATTTGCACTTCTACCCATTTTCCTTTTGGTCCCATTACGGTAGTATGCAAACTCTCATATCCATTTGCTTTTGGTGTTGAAATCCAGTCGCGCAGACGGTCGGGGTTGGGATGATATAATTCGGTAACCATAGAATACACGCGCCAGCAATCTGCTTTTTCGTGGTCTACAGGTGTTTCTAAAATAATACGAATCGCAAATAAATCGTACACCTCATCAAAGGTTACGCCCTTATTTTTTATTTTATTGTAAATAGAATAAATACTTTTTGGTCGCCCGTACATTTCAAATTTAAATCCGTCTTTTTCCAAACGTTCACGTAACGGCTTCATAAATTCGTTCATGTAGCGCGTGCGTTCGCGTTTGGTTTCGGCAAGGCGTTTGGCAATATCTTTATATGCTTCTGTCTCCTGGTATTTCATACCAAGATCTTCTAATTCACTTTTGATGGCATAAAATCCTAATCGATGCGCAAGTGGTGCATATAAATACAATGTTTCCGATGCAATTTTTAATTGTTTTTTGCGCGGCATACTATCCATGGTGCGCATATTGTGCAATCGGTCGGCAATTTTTATTAAAATTACGCGCACATCATCTGCGAGTGTAAGTAATAATTTTTTGAAATTTTCTGCCTGAATCGAACTCGTTAAATCAAATACACCTGATACTTTTGTCAACCCATCAATAATACGACTTACTTTAATTCCAAATTCGCGTTTAATATCATCGAGTGTTAATTCGGTATCTTCAACAACATCATGTAACAATGCACAAATAGCTGCGGTTGCTCCAAGGCCCATTTCATTAACCACAATCTGTGCAACACGCAATGGATGGATGATATATGGCTCCCCACTTTTGCGACGCATGTTTTTGTGTGCGTCGACTGCCATTTCAAATGCCAAACGAATTTGTTTCCGTTCAGCGCCGGTCATATTATTCCGCAAACCCCTCAACAAGTTTTTATATTCCTTGAGGATGAGTTTCTTTTCTTTTTCGAGATCTAATGGTTCCGCGGCTTCCATGATTACGTATAAATTGGTGATAAACAGGCTATTAGTCTAAACTGAGACCATGCTAGTTTAGACTCATTGTAATATAGACCTACAAATCTAAAATATAATCAAAAAAAAAGGAAAATAGTTTTGAACGGGGCGATGTTTGTTGATTTTGGACCCCAACCGCCTAAAGTTGTCGCAGACAACGTTGTCGTGGAGTCTTTGACTCCAGACGCCACCCCGGTCTCCCGACCGGCGAAATAAATGAGCAATGAGAGATGAAT
>DAORKJ010000024.1:42217-43951 GCA_035439505.1 Chitinophagales bacterium | reverse complement strand
TAACTTGTTTATATGCGCAACTTTACTTCGCCAAGCATGCCAATTTGGGTGTATAAGCGAAGTAATATATGTTGCAATATAATATGTTTATTTGAATAAATCTTCATAGGGTGATGGTATTTGTTGAAGCCGGGTGTTACTAACATGGGTGTATATTTCTGTGGTTTTGCTGCTGCTATGTCCTAGTAATTCCTGTATATACCGCAAGTCTACACCGGCTTCTAATAGATGTGTGGCGTAAGAATGACGCAACCAATGTAATGTTGCTGCTTTATTTACCTTTGCTAAAATTACGCAGTTTTTAAAAACCATTTGCAAGCTTTTGTACGTGTATTGGAGCCCTGCTTGTTGACCCTCAAAGACCCAGGATATTGGCTTATGTCTTTGTAAATAGGGCGGCAATAAAGCTGCTATTCCATCCGGTAAAGGAACTCGGCGGTCCTTACAGCCTTTTGATTGAACAATATTGATTACCTTTCTTTTAAAGTCAATATCGGTTAAACGTAAGTTTATTAGTTCACCAGCTCGCAACCCACACGCATAAATTATACTTAACATTAATTGATGCTTGTCATTTTTTGTGGCATTTATTATTGATTTTATAGCTTCTTTACTCAATACATCAGGTAACCGCTTTTCCCGCCTTGGTCTTTCTAGCGCTTCTATTGGTAATATGGTTTGACACACTTCAATCAAAAATAATTTTAATGCATTTATAAATTGATTTTGATAAGATACCGATAATTCTTTTGCTAAAATATAATTTGTGTTAAAATCTACGATATGGTGTTTATTGATTGCTACGGGTTCAATATTGTTGTGGTATTTGAAAAAAACTTTAATACAATCAATATATGTAGTAATAGTTTGTTTGCTATATCTTCGGTGCTCCATCCATCGTTTAAATAGATTAAATTGTTCATCTAAAATTTCCGAAAAAACAAATTCGGTTTTAATTTCTTTTTTTGAAGTTGTAACTATATCTATTTCAAGGTTGTTTTTTTTAAAAGCACTATAATCAATCCATGCATAACTTTTTAGGGTGTTAAATAATAAATTAAAATTTTTTTCAGTATAAAAAATGTACCAACATCGATTGCTTTTACTGAACCTACATCCTAATTGTTTTATTTTTTCAATTAAGGATGTATTATACTCAAAATACAAACCAATTTGATTAGAGCCTTTATGATATAAAGGCTTAAAAGTGATTGTTTTATTCATTTGTTTTAAGGGTTTATTAGCACAAATGTATTGATATGAAATATAAATGCCAAAAATAAAGTATACACTTCGGATGTGTATTGGTTGAAAAAAAGAACATCTTTAATGCAAGCAAAATTAAATAGCCTCCTTTTTTAAAAAATCCTTAAATTGTTATGCTTTCAAAGAATAAAATGAATAGTTTTATTTAGCACCCTTTCTGAATAGTTTTTTCTGATATTGTTAACCGCTTAACCATTCTTGTACGTTAACTGTAAGTTGAATGGCAACAAATTTTGCGACTAAAAAAAATTAACATTGGCCAAGATATTTTCCATTGCCCTGACGGATTCAATTCGGGGAAGGTACATCATATTAAATTTGTAGATTTATCAATACTGCTTGCTATCGTGAGAACAATAATTTAATTCCGTAATGAAGTGAAAATTATTTTTTGATCGTAATGAATAAATTGAAAATTTGCAACCTTAAGTATAAATCTCAACCTTATTCAATCCCTAAATTTTGCTC
>DAORKJ010000024.1:34146-42117 GCA_035439505.1 Chitinophagales bacterium | reverse complement strand
AATTTTGCTCAATTCAGCAATTATTTATAACAACATTTTCAAAAACAGTACTACTGTCAACATAGCCCCGATAGTAGCGAAAACCCCGCAGCCGAGGAACGAGGAGAGGAGTTGCAGCGAATAGCGGGAACCGAATTTTAGGGCGAAGCGGAATTTTGCTGCTTCAAATCACTTTTTTGCTCAAACCGTGGTTTGCAGTTAGAATATATCTTTCGCTTATTCGTCATCTTATTATCTTTACCCGAAATATCACAGCCATGTTACTTGTACCTATTATTATCATCGTTGTATTGTTGCTCATTATTGTGGGTTTATACAACACCCTTGTTGGTCGCAAAAACCAAGTAGAAAACGCCTTTGGAACTATCGATGCTATGCTTAAAAAGCGCTTCGATTTAATTCCAAACCTGGTGGAAACCGTTAAGCAGTATATGACCTACGAGCAGGATACCCTGACCAAGATTGTGGAACTGCGCAACAGCATTCAGGCTCAGCCAAATATGCCTGCTCAGGAGCGTATCGGAATGGAAAATCAGCTTACCGGCTTGTTGAGCGGTTTGAGGGTTGCGGTTGAAAATTATCCGGATTTAAAGGCAAATACCAGCTTTATTCAATTGCAAAGCACCTGGACAGAGATAGAGGAGCAGATTTCGGCTGCGCGTCGCACCTATAATGCGGCTGTAACTGCTTATAATAACTCGGTGGAAATGTTTCCAACCAATATTATGGCCAATATGATGGGTTACAAACGCAAAGAAGTGCTTGCCATTGAAGAGGCTGAGCGCAAAAATGTATCGGCAAAAGACTTGTTTAACAAGTAATAACAAACTTTTTTATACCGATTTCGTTATATAATTTCGTAAAACAACTAAAATAAAAGATAGAAAATGATAGGAGCTTACATTATTGGTATTGTGTTCGCCATAATCGGATTGATTGTGAGCGGCGTGTTAAAAAGCAAATTCAAAAAATATTCTCAAATACCTGTCAAAGGCGGGTTAACAGGTAAAGACATTGCAGAACGTATGCTAGCCGAAAACGGTATTCACGATGTTCAGGTAATTTCTGTTGCCGGTCAGCTTACCGACCACTATAATCCCGTAAACAAAACCGTAAACCTGAGCGAATCGGTTTACAGTTCTGATAGTATTGCTGCAGCTGCTGTTGCCGCGCACGAATGTGGTCACGCTGTTCAGCATGCCACTGCATATTCGTGGTTACAAATGCGCAGCAAAATGGTGCCAATTGTTGGTGTTACCTCCGGTTGGGTGCCTTGGGTTATTATTGGTGGTATTATAGTAGGAGGCTCATTAGGCCAAACCTTATTATTGGCCGGTATTATCCTTTTTGGGATTTTAACCCTGTTTAGCTTTTTGACTTTACCAGTCGAAATTGACGCCAGCAACCGCGCTATCAGCTGGTTACAGGGCAGTTCATTGGCCGGAACCATGGAAATGGGAAAAGCAAAAGACGCCTTAAACTGGGCCGGTTACACTTACGTTGTAGCTGCTTTGGGTTCGTTGGCAACTTTGATTTATTACATCATGTTATACATGAGTAGAAGATAAAAAAGTGCAAAATTTTCACTGAAAATCAGCGAGTTATGAAGGTAGCTCGCTTTTTTTTGTGCATTTTCCTTGTATTTTGAAAGGGGTACGGGTATCTTTGCTGCCCCGTAGATAAAACGGGCTTTTTAAACAGTTTAACAAAAACCATACAGTGGATACTTTAAGTTACAAAACCAGATCGGCCAATGCGGCAACAGTTACGCATGATTGGTGGCTGATAGACGCTGAAGGCCAGACATTAGGTCGCCTGAGCGCAAAAGTAGCTGCCATCTTAAGAGGTAAAAACAAACCGTATTTTACGCCTCATACCGATTGCGGTGATTACATCATCATTATCAATGCCGAAAAGGTAAAACTTACCGGTAAAAAAATGCTGGAGAAAGAAATTGACTGGTATACAGGATACCCTGGCGGACGTAAAGTTGCCAATCCTAAAACCGTTCTCGCAAAACAGCCGCATAAATTATTGGAACGTTCTATCAAAGGAATGTTACCACACAATAAACTCGGTTCTGCGATGTATAAAAAATTGTTTGTGTATGCCGGTACTGAACATCCGCATGCCGCTCAAAAACCTAAAACTTTAAAATAAATAAGGCATGGAAACAATAAATGCAGTTGGCAGAAGAAAAAATGCGGTTGCCCGTGTTTTTCTGAAAAAAGGCAAAGGAACTATTACCGTTAATGGTAAAGACTATAAAGAATATTTCGCAGCTAAACACTTATTGCACAATGTTACTGATCCACTGGAAACAGTAAACATGGCTAACGATTTCGACGTTGTTGTTAATGCAACCGGCGGTGGTATCAAAGGTCAGGCAGAAGCAGTGAAAATGGGAATTTCAAGATGCCTCGTTAAAATGAACGAAGAATTGAAACCGGCGCTTAAAGCAAAAGGTTTTCTTACACGCGACAGCCGTATGGTGGAGAGAAAGAAATTTGGTCTTCACGGTGCACGTCGTGCTACACAATTCTCTAAACGTTAATCGAAAAAGCGAAATCAAATGGAAAAATTATCATATAACGAGTTATTGGAAGCCGGTGTACACTTTGGACACTTACGTAAAAAATGGAATCCGAAAATGCTTCCTTATATTTTCATGGAGAAAAAAGGTATTCACATTATCGACCTTTACAAAACTCTTGAAAAATTAGATGAAGCTGCTGCAGCGTTAAGAAACATTGCACGCAGTGGTAAAAAAATCATGTTCGTTGCCACTAAAAAACAGGCAAAAGAAACAATGGAAGAACAAGCACGCCGCGTTGGCATGCCGTTCGCTACCGAACGTTGGTTAGGTGGTATGCTTACCAACTTTACTACCATTCGTAAAAGCATTAAAAAATTGCAAACTATCGAACGTATGTTGTCTGATGGTTCTGCCGAAAACATGACCAAAAAAGAACGTCTCGTGTTAAGCCGCGAACGCGATAAATTGGAAAAAGTAATCGGTGGTGTGGTACAATTAAACCGCTTACCTGCTGCTTTATTAGTGGTAGATATCGGACACGAACATATCGCTATTGCTGAAGCACACCGTCTCAATATTACCACTTTCGGTATGGTTGATACTAACTGCGATCCTAATAAAGTGGATTTCGCTGTGCCGGCTAACGACGATGCTGCTAAATCAATCGCTATCGTGATTAAATATTTAACCGATGCAATTGTTGAAGGTTTAGAAGAACGTGCTAAAAACAAAGAAGAAATGGAAGATGCACGTCACGATGGTAAAGATGAATTCGGCGATAAAGACGAGGAAATCAGACTGGCTGGTGAAGATGATGCTGATGGTCAACGCAAAGGTCCAAGAGGCAAAGGCGGTCCTAGAACGGCAGACAGAAAACCTGGTGCACGTCGTCCGATGACTCAGCGTAAGAAATAAGTTTATCGATTATCATATTTCAAAATCATAAACCCTTCCACCTGAGGCGGAAGGGTTTTTTAAAATAAACAAAAAGGAGAATAATTATGTCAGTTACAATTACTGCAGGTGATGTAAACAAATTGCGTCAAATCACAGGCGCAGGTATGATGGATTGCAAAAAAGCACTTGGTGAAACAGGTGGCGACTTTGAAGCTGCAATCGACTATCTGAGAAAAAAAGGTCAAAAAGTAAGTGAAAAACGCGCCGACCGCGAAACTAACGAAGGTGTGGTGATAGCTGTAACCAATCAGGATGGTACTTTCGGTACTATTATGGGTCTTGGCTGCGAAACCGATTTCGTTGCTAAAAATCAAGCGTATATCGATTTTGCTAAATCAATTTCTGATGTGGCTATGGCAAATAAAGCGGAATCAAAAGATGCTTTATTAGCTATGACTTTAGATGGTATTACTATCGCAGAAAAAATTGCTGAACAAGTTGGTAAAATCGGCGAAAAAATCGATATCACTGATTATGCTTTATTATCAGCAGAAACCGTTGTTGCTTACAACCACTCAAATGGTAAAGTAGGTGTATTGGTGGCTATGAATAAAAAAGGTGAAGCAGTTGAAACTGTTGGTAAAGATGTTACCATGCAAATTGCTGCAATGTCACCTATCGCTATCGATAAAAATGATGTGCCGGAAGAAGTTAAAACACGTGAAATGGAAATCGGTCGCGAACAAGCTCGTGCTGAAGGTAAACCTGAAGCTATCCTTGAAAAAATTGCTACCGGTAAATTAGAAGCATATTTTAAAGATGCTACTTTATTAAACCAAAAATTTGTGAAAGATAACAGCAAATCAATTCGTGATGTGCTTACAGCAGTAGATAAAGATCTTACTGTTACTGCATTTAAACGTATTGGTTTAGGCGCTTAATCCTACACGTAATATCGATATCTTGCCGTCTGAATGTATTTTCAGACGGCTTTTTTTATGTCAGCTGCCTGCAACTTTTTAACTTTTTTGACAATCATTCTTAGTAATAATATTACCTTTATTTAGAAATTTACCGGCAACAGCAATGTTAATTCGTAATTGTTTAATTGTACTGTTTTTTATTTGCTCCTCAGCTGTTGTGTTTGCACAACAAACTGACTATGTTGCCGATGAACCTGCTGAGCAATTATTATTTGTCGCCAATAAAGGCCAAATAATAAATGAATTTGGTTTACCTGCAAATGATGTACTCTTTTCACTTACCAATAACGGAGCCACCATTTTTGTTTATCGCGATGGGTTAAGTTATCAATTCACCAAGTATCATGCCGGTGAATTACAAAATGTAAATGCTTTTCTCTTCGACCTCGAAAAAGATTTTCCTTTACAAGATCAAATTATCAGCACACATCGTATTGATGTAAAATTTGTAAATGCGAATTCGTCTATTGAAGTAATTCCCGAATCAAAATCATTACTTGTAGAAAATTATTTCGGCGAACAATATGGCAATGGAATAACCAATATTCCCACATTCGAAAAAATAACCTGCAAAAATATTTATCCCAATATCGATTGGGTATTGTATAGTAATAACGGAAAACTCAAATACGATTTAGTCCTCCATCCCGGCGCAAATAAAAATGATATCACTTTTCAAATTACCGGAACAGATGAAGCGCATTTAGTTGATGCAACCCACATGCAAATTTCATCTCCCTTAGGGGAAATTAACGACAAGGGTTTGTTTTGTTTTGAAAAAGAATCGGCGGAAAAAATAAATGCTGCTTTTGTTTTAACTAATCATTGTTTGAAATTTGACATTGATAATTATAATCCATTACATACTTTAATTATTGACCCGGAGCTGGACTGGTCAACGTTTTACGGTGGATTTGGTGAAGATGCCGTTAACGGAATTGATGTAGATGCTGATGGTAATATATATATTACCGGATATACCAGCAGCAGCAATGCAATGGCGCATTTGGGTTACCACAATAGTTATCAGGGTGGTTTTTTTGATGCGTATGTTGCGAAATTAAATCCGGCGGGAAATAGAATTTGGGGTACTTATTTTGGCGGCAATAAAGGTGATTACGGAACCGAATTAGTTATAGATAAAAACAACAAAATTTATGTAACCGGTTTTACCTTCAGCAATAATTTCGAAACAACTCCCGGTGTGCATCAGGAAGCATTGGGAAATAATTACGACGCGTTTTTATTTAAATTAAATGACAATGGTACTTTAATTTGGTCGACCTTGTTTGGTGGAGGAAGTTATGATTATGCCAGAGGTATTGCAATTGATACTTTGGGTGATGTTTATATTTCAGGTTCTACATCCAGTTCAATGGCTATTGCAGATGGTGGTTGGCAAAATGAAAAAGGTACCGGAAACGACGAATTTCTCGCAAAATTTTCACCATCAGGTTTGCGCATCTGGGCAACGTATATGGGTGGCGAAGCCGATGATTATTCACGCGCAGTGGGTGTCGATTTAGATAATAATGTGTATTTAGTTGGATATACAGAAAGCACTACCGGAATTGCATTTTCAGGTTTTGATAATACCTGGTCAGGTAATTATGATTGCACACTCACAAAATATAATTCCGAAGGTGAATTAATATGGTCTACGTATTTTGGTGGTAATGGTGATGATAATGCAAACGGAATTGATTTCGACAACAACAACAATATATATATCGCCATTCAAACAGGAACAAATTCAGGATTAGCACATTTAGGTTATAGGAACTCAAATGCCGGCGGACAAGATGCCATGTTGGCTAAATTTAATCCTGATGGCGAACGTTTGTGGTCTACGTATTATGGTGGTACTGCAGAAGATATGGGAAAAGCCGTTGCTGTTTCCGGTGAATATGTGTATTTGTGCGGTCATACTTATTCGCATTCAGGAATTGCTGCTTATGCTTATCAAAATACAATTGGTGGAAATGGTGATGCATTACTCGCAAAATTCGATGTATTAGGTAATTTCTATTGGGCTACTTATGCCGGAGGTTTTTGGGATGAATTTGGCAGAACCATTCAAATATTAAATGATGAAACCATAATATTTGGCGGTAAAACATTTAGTTGGGATTATCCCATCACTTTTGGTGCACATCAAATATTTTATGGTGGAGGAACAGCAGATGGATTTGTGCAACGCGTATATGATTGCGCAAGTGCTGAAGTTTATTACGCCGATGCGGATGATGATGGTTATGGGGATGCCGCAGTAAGTGAATTATTATGTGAGCCAACAACAGGTTTCGTTGCAAATAGTAACGACTGTAATGATGGCAATGCATTTATTTATCCGGGAGCTATAGAAACATGTAATTCAATTGATGACGATTGTGATATCATAATTGATGAAGAAGTAATTACAGCATTCATTACACCAATGGGTCCAACCGTTTTTTGCAAAGGAAATACTGTGTTGCTGCAAGCCACTTTGCATCCGACTTATTTTTATCAATGGAAAAAAGATGGAGTGAATATTGTCGGCGCAACCGGCGGAAATTATACCGTTACTAAAACTGGTAATTATACAGTTGAAATTTCTGCACTCGGCGGATGTAATGCCATTTCAAATAGCATCGCAGTAACGGTTAATAATAAACCTAACCCATTCATTTTTGCAATAGGTTCAACCGATATATGTTTAACCGGAAATGCGAAATTAAAAACAGTACCGTTTGCCGGAAATACTTATCAATGGTATAAAGACGGAGATATTATTACCGGTGCAACTTCTAACATGTATATGGCAACAGCTATTGGTGGTTACAGAGTAAAAGAAACAAATGCTTTTGGTTGCTTTAAAAATTCTAATGAAATTACTGTCACCAATACCTGCAAATTGGAAAACGATATTTCGGAGAATAGTGTATTACAGGTATTTCCAAATCCGGCAAGTAATTCGGTAACTATTTTAATGAGCGAAAATTTATTTAATTCCGAAAACGTTCAATTGGTGGTATACGACAATCTGGGACAAATAGTATGGCAACAAATTTCACCAATAAATAACTTGAACCCGATGGTTGAATGTATATTACCATCACAGCTGGCAAATGGAATGTATATTGTTGAACTCTCCGCAAATAATCAACAATATAGAACCACCTTAGTTGTAAGCCGATAATTTTATTCTATAATTAATTCATCACAAAATATCCAGGTTTGGCCACCTTTGCCGGGATGCCATTCAGGTACCGTTCCGAAATTAATAGCTTTGAATTTGATATATCTTGCTGTGGTAGCATTTACTGTTGCCGTAAGCTTTTGAATTTCTTTCGAATCGTAATTAGTTGTCGCCACTTGATTATTGATAGTAGTTAATAACGAAAATGTTTTGCCATCTGTGGATGTATAAATTTCCAATTGTTTCGGCATCCAAATCCAACTTCTTACATCCTGCAAAAATCCGGCTCCAACTTTCGTAAATGTTTGGTTGCTGCCACAGTCTAAAACAACTTCCATATCGGTGCCTTGCCAGCCTTGCCACATACCGGTTCT
>DAORKJ010000024.1:24877-34046 GCA_035439505.1 Chitinophagales bacterium | reverse complement strand
ACTAACTCGCCACCCTGCATTAAGGTTGCATGTGGAATTTGTAGTGATGGCAATAATTGTTTGTTCCACGAAACACTTTTTAAAAACGGGGTTTTATCACTTTTGTTTTTGGTAATAATGCGAACTTTTTTATTGTTTTCTAAGGTGATTACTGCTGTATCAAAAATGGCAGAACCAAAATCATATTCGGGTTTTCCCGGACATACCTGATATAAACCCAAAGCACTCATCACATACCAGGCACTCATTTGCCCACAATCCTCGTTGCCGATTAAACCATCCGGTGCATTGTGATAAAATGATGTCATAATTTCATTCACATAATATTGTGTTTTCCATGGCGTTGTGGTGCGATTAAATAAATACGCATAATTGTGACTAGGTTCATTGCCATGTGCATATTGTCCAATCAAACCGGTAATATCACTTTGTTGTCTTCCTGTAGTACCTGTATTGGTGGTAAATAATTCATTTAATCGCTGTTCGAATAATTCACCACCGAAATTTCCCTGCGGATAAAATAACGAATATTGCCAGGCATTGGCTTCTGTAAAATTAAAATTCACTTCGGTTGGATTGTAAGGACTATACCAACCACCATTAAACCTTGGTCGTGCAAATCCATTTTCCATTACATTTAAATAATTGTATCCCCTGTTGGTATAATAATCTATTTCACTTTTTGGTGCATTAACCAGTTTCCCCATTTGCGCAATACACCAATCATTATAACTATACTCCAAAGTTTTTGAAACAGATTCAGGTTCTTCATTACTTTCAATAAATCCTTTAGCTTTATAAAATGATAAACCAAAATGGTCAAGATTTGCACTGTGTTTCATCGCATCATAAGCTTTTTGTAAATCGTAATTCGTAATTCCTTTTACGGCAGCATCTGCAATTACACTTACCGAGTGATAACCTATCATACATTCAGTTTCGTTGCCGCTTAATTCCCAAACAGGTAATCGTCCACCTGCATCGTATTGCGCTAAAAATGTTTGAATAAAATCATTTGTTCTGTCCTGGTCTATTATCGACATTAATGGATGTAATGCACGAAAAGTATCCCATAAAGAAAATACCGTGTAGTTGTTGAATTGTTTTGACACATGTATCGTATTATCTCTGCCACGGTACTGGTCATCCACATCTTCATAAATATTGGGCGCCAGCATGGTATGGTATAAAGCCGTATAAAAAGTCACCAATTTATTATCCTCAGCTTGCAATGATTTTTTCGCCTCTGAACCGCTCTGCACTTTAATCTTGCTTAATTCAAAGTTCCATAAATAATCGACTTCATTTTTTACTTTAGCAAAATCCCAATGTGGCATTTCAGCTGCCATGTTTTTCCATGCTCCTGCACAACTCACCGGTGAAAGCGCACACTTAGTGCTAATTACATTATTATTATTTGTATTAAATGTAACATACCCTTTTAGTGAAGTGCCGCTAATAATAATCGGTTTGAAATTATTGGCAGCTGTTTTATATGTTTTATTATCATCAATTAGTCCCGCAATAGAAAATGGTTGTGAAAATTCTATTGCAAAATACAACCACTGATCTTTTGCCCATGATGATGACCTTCGTAAACCCTGAATTTTTGTTGGTGAAATTATCTCAATATAACTTCCTTCCAACAATTGGTCACGATGATTTAAATCTAAAATAATATTGGCCTGATTGGTTGCAGGAAAAGTATATTGATGCATACCAACTCTTGTTGAAGCTGTTAATTCCACTTGTATTTTTTCATCTTCCAACATTACGCTGTAATATCCCGGTGCTGCTTTTTCTGTTTTATGTGAAAATGCTGATGCATACCCCTGTTTGGGGTCATTGTTAATAATATTAGTAGTAATGACATTTCCAGCTGTTGGCATAAGTAAAATATCACAATAATCCGCCACACCTGTTCCACTTAAATGTGTATGTGAAAATCCATATATAATGCTGTCAGAATAATGATAACCTGAACAACCATCCCAATCGTTATAACCATCGGGACGTGTGTCGGGGCTCAATTGCACAAATCCGAAAGGTAAAGTTGCTCCGGGATAAGTATGCCCGTGACCGCCTGTTCCTATGAACGGATTTACATATTGTGTTAAATTTTGAGCCTGACATAGCTGATAGATAAAAAGGAGCAGCAGTGTATATTTTTTCATGCCATGAAGGTAAAAAATGTGACTGAACATTCTGAGTAACAGTTTGTTATTTGCTCAATGTGTGGATTTTGTCTACAGTTTTTTTAGTATTATTGTGAATTGAAATTGTAGACCCTCCTCAAAACTGTTGAATTTATTGAGGTTTACATTTTCACTGGTCGTAGCACTGTTTTTGTAACTTATTGATTGTTAACACACAACTTAAGTTTAATGTTATTTACATATGAAAAAAAGTTTCACTTTATGTATCCTCGTGTTAACAACATTTTATTTTTCATACGGACAAAAAGATTGTTCGTTTGACCACACCGGAAAAATTCCAATTAACGATTTGGCCGGTGGTTATTTTAATGGCGTAGCCGGAGGTTTGTACCCCGATGGCACCAATACACGTCCGCCCGGACATTTAGCTAAATGTATTGAACACGTTTCACAAATTCAACCATTAGATGTTGATGGTTCGCCTTCTCCTTCAGGTAAAATTGTAATGATGGGAATTGGGGCTTCTAATCCCATGACGGAATTTAATAAGTTTAAGGAGATTTCAGAATATTTTGAGCCTTTAAACGATAACTTGGAAATTGTTAATGCTTGTGTTGGTGGTGTAGCTATTCAAAAAATGTATGAAGCTACCGATACCTATTGGTTAGGTGTAGAAAATTTATTGGAAGATGCTGGACTTTCTGCATTACAGGTTCAGGTTATTTGGGTAGAGCAGGAAAATACTAACAGTTATGACACCGCATTTAATTCAGCTACCATTGGTTTGGTTACCGATTTTTTAACCTTGTTACGTGTATTCAAAGATAAATTTCCAAATGCACAAATTTGTTATGTAAGTGCCAGAGCTTATGCCGGTTTTGCAGACCCTATTGATCCGGAAATTTCTCACGGATTATTATATCCACGCGATTATTTTAATGGCTGGGCATTAAAACGTTTAGTTGAAAACGCCATAAATGCTGAAGAAGATTATGACTTTGACGGTCCTGATGCAGAAATACCACTAATAACCTGGGGAACTTACCATTGGACAGATGGTTCAACACCAAGAATGGACGGATTATTTTTAGACTGCGAAGAAGATTTATCTCCGGATGGTTTACATTTAGCAGGTCCCGGCGAACAAAAAATCGGTACTTATATGTTTGATTATTTTAGTACCGACACTACGGCTAAATATTGGTTTTATGATGAAGCTAATTCAGGTATAATTAATAATCCGGTGTCTAAAAATACCATTCAAATTTATCCTAATCCGGTAAATGGAAATACGATAAATTTTTATGCGGGCACTTTCGATAATTATGAAAATATCCAATATCAGATTTGTGATGCCGCAGGAAAAGTTATCAGCACTGGAATCGGATACGGAAAAGATAATATTACAATTCAATTACAACATATTGCACCCGGTGCCTATTACATTACTGCAATAGGACAGCAAAATATTGCAACAGGTAGTTTTATTGTAACTCAATAAAATTAATGCAACTCTTTCCAGATAAGTGAAGCGCTACCCAAAATGGCTGCTTCACTTTCTTTTAATCCCGAAGGCACAATCGGGATTTTATTTTTGTATATCGGCAACAAATAACTTTCAAAACTTTTAATGGTCGGTTTAAATAATAAATCACCGGCTTGTGCAAGTCCTCCAAACAAAAATATTTTTTCAGGACGTGTATAACAAACTGAATTTGCCAATGCGAAGCCAAGAATTTCTCCGGTTTTAGTAAATGCTTCTAATGCAATAGTATCGCCTTCAACTGCTTTTTTATACACTTCGGCGCTGTCAATCATATTGCCAATGCTGGTGCGGAATTCATCCAGATTTTGGTGACGAACTAATTCGTAATAGGTTTTTACAATGCCGGGTGCACTCACATATTGTTCAAGGCATCCTCGACGTCCGCAAGGGCATTCCCGACCTTTGCGATAAACAATAGTGTGCCCCACTTCTCCGGCCAAACTATCGTAACCGTAAGCAATATTGCCATTTACAACAATACCACTGCCTAAACCAGTGCCAAGGGTGATAAAAATAAAATCTTTCATGCCCTTAGCTGCACCAAATATCATCTCTCCAAGCGCTGCGGCTTTGGCATCATTGGTTAAAGCAACAGGTAAGGAAAATGTTTTTTCGAAATATTCTTTTAGCGGAATTACACCTTTCCAGGGCAAATTTGGCGCAAAATCGATAGTGCCCTTGTAATAATTGCCATTTGGAGTGCCAATACCCACGCCTATCGTTTTTAGTTGAAGCGCCGAACATTGTTCATTGCTCCATTTTAACAGGTCAGCAGGCAGCATATCAGGATTTGGGTAACCCTTTGTTTTCGCCTTATCGCTGGCTACAATATTGCCATCACGGTCTACTAATCCGAATTTTATTCCGGTTCCACCAATGTCTATACCTAAAACTACTTCCTTCATCCAGCTGTTTTGCGGTAAAATTAAATTATTTGTTCAATAGTCTGCGATGATAATTGATTTGTCCCAGGTGATAGTCTAAATGTGCCAACAAATAAACAAACACATAACCGATGGTTTTTCCTTCCCCAAATTTGTCGATAGGATAAATTTTATTGAGGTCGTCATCCTGCAAACCCGAAAGGGTAGTGCTCAACATGGTATTAGTATCTTGTAGTAAATTGACCAATTCTTGTTGTGGTATTCCTTTAGCACTGAACTCGGCATCTCTGTCGCGCACATAACCGGTTTTACCCAAAATGTTGCCAATAAAATAATTTAAATTACCCACTATATGCAAAGCCAGATTTCCTGCACTGTTGTTGATGCCTTCTTCAGTTTTCCAAATATCATCTTCGTTGGTAAATGCTGATATATCAGTAATCGTCATTTGCATATGCCGGTTATATACTTCAAGTATTGCCTGAATCATATAGTTTAATTTTTGAATAAAATTAAGGAATTATTAATTTGTTGCTTTGAGCCCATAATAATAACTCCGTCTCCCACTTTTATTGACGCATCAGGACCGGGGTTTAAAATATATTTATTTTCACCGGATTTAATACCAATAACAGTGGCACCAGTTTTTTTCCAGGTATCTATTTCTCCTACAACAACATTTTTTTGAGAGGTTATTTCCTGAATTAAAAATGAGTCACCGGTAGAAGTGGACATGATATCTATAAACTCTTCAATATCAGGATTATTCACCAGCATAGCCATGTGTGCACCACCAATTTTATCGGGCATGATTACATTTTTTGCTCCGGCATTTTTTAATTTTTTAATTGAACTCACATGTGTTGCCCTGCTGATAATTTTTATGTTTGGATTGAGTTCTTTTGCTGTCAAACAAACAAAAACATTGAGCGCATCATCAGGTAAAGTACTAATTATGGCGCTAGCCTGCATGATGCCGGCACTCAATAAGGTTTCATCACGTGTAGCATCGGCTTCTAGAAAATAATAAACAGGATCTGCATTTTCAGTGTGTAGTTTACTTTGCTCAGTTTCTATAATCACCACCTGATTATTAGTTTGTTTTAAAACACGTGCTGCTTCTCTGCCATTTCTGCCAAAACCACATATTATAGTATGGTCTTTTAACTGGCTGATTTCTTTTTGCATTTTATAAATTTTAAAATAGCGAATAAATTCTCCGTCCAAAAAATATCTTGAAATTTGGGTGATAAAAAATCCAAATATGACAAGTCCTAACACAATTAAAAAAATGGTAAATATTTTACCTTCAGGCGAAAGTGGATTCACCTCCGAAAAACCAACAGTTCCTAATGTAATGATGGTCATATACAAAGCGTCCAGAAAGTTGTAGCCTTCAATTAGGATAAATCCTATTATTCCAATGGAAATTGCTCCAATTAATAAATAAATGGCCAAATACGTTTTACGGAAAGGATTATTGCCGCGTTTTGGAAAATTGCTCATGAACTGTTAAACAATTATTGAATGCCTAAATATACTACTATAAACCCCTATGTAACTACATACAAAAATCACCGTTTGTGATTAATAGATTGCCGAGATAAATACAGGTAAACATATTTGGAGGGAGGGGGCTATTATGAAAAAAGCCTTAGGTTCGGTTATAAGGTAATATGCATTATGAGGGCTTCATTTTTGACATTATTTCATCAAAATCTGCAATTTTTCACCGTTTTTTTTAGCGCTGTTTCATTGGGATAAAGAAATTTATGAATCCGCAGCATATTTATCCTTTGTTTTCGTCAAATACTGGTATTAGTGGTGTAATTGGCTTTCGTTTTTGCAAAACCAGATATTATATTAGATTTTTGCACCTCAATTGAACGATATGGACTTTTCAATATTTTTAACCGCTGATGCTTGGATTGCTTTGCTAACCCTTACTGTTTTAGAAATCGTATTGGGTATCGACAACATTATTTTCATCAGTATTTTATCAACCAAATTGCCGGCGGAGCAACAAAAAAAGGCCCGTAGATGGGGTTTAGGGCTGGCAATGGGAACGCGAATTTTGCTTTTGCTGTCCATTAGCTGGATTCTGGGACTGGAGGCAGACTTATTCAGTATTGCCGGTCATGGTATTTCCGGACGCGATTTAGTGCTGCTTTCAGGTGGTTTGTTCTTGATTTATAAGGCAACAGTCGAAATCCACGCTAAAATTGAAGGAGATGAGCACGAAGATAGCCCTAACATCAAAAAACCTTCTTTCACTTCGGTGATTCTACAAATTTTAATGCTGGATATCGTTTTTTCACTCGATTCTGTTATTACTGCTGTAGGTATGGTTGACGCCGACAAAGTAATCATCATGATTTTAGCCGTAATTATTGCGGTTGCTATTATGTTGTTCGCGGCCGACCCTATCAGTAATTTCGTTCAAAAACATCCTACAGTTAAAATGCTGGCACTTTCGTTTCTAGTAATGATTGGTGTTAGCTTGTTGATTGAAGGTAGTGGCGGTCACGTGGAAAAAGGATTTATTTACGTGGCAATGGGCTTCTCGGTTGTAGTGGAAATGCTCAATTTGAGAATGTTGTCAAATGCCAAAAAACGCAAGGAAAAAAAGAATCTAGAAGAGAATGAATTCGGGAATTAATTTAACCCGTTAAATAATAATTTCAATCCCGGTATGTATATGCCGGGATTTTTTTTATTCATTTCTGAATAACCATTTTTGTCTCGCAGCCATATATGCCGGGAAATAAGAGGCAATTCCACCTATAATTAATACAGTTAGAAATACATTCACATAATCTTTCCATTCTAACGCTATAGGATATGCAGTAACAACAAATGTACCTTGCCCGGGAATGGTTACTAAACCAAATTGTATTTGTAAATAACATAATATCGTTGCCAGTGAAAAACCTACTGCTATACTGACTAACGTTTGTAATACACCCTGAATAAAAAAAATATTGCGCACCGATGCTTCAGTTGCACCAAGTGAACGTAAAATACCAATATCTTTTTTCTTATCGATTACCAACATCGCTATTGAGCCAATCATATTAAATGCCGCAACAATAAAAATAAATGTCAAAATAAAATACACCGCCCATTTTTCTGTGCGCATTACCCGATATAAAAATTCATTTTGCATGAATCTGTTTTTTACCAAATAATCATCGCCCATGATGGCTGTAATCTCCTCCATAATATCATCAACCTTATTTTTAGAGGATGTTTTTATTTCTAAAGAACTTATTTCTCCATTTTGATAATCTAATAATCCTTGAATAAACTGCAAGGATGTAATTACGTATTTGCTATCAAATTCCTGTTGAATTCTAAATACACCCATTGGCTGAATGCCTCGCTGTACAAAGGTGTTGCGAGGATTGCTGGAGGATTTCACCCCTCTGCGCGGAATAAATATTTGCACAGCAGGATAATCTAATCCCAAACTTACATTTAATGTAGAAGCAACACCTGACCCCATTACTGCACAATCGAGATTGTAATTTAAATAGGCATAATCTAAAATGTAATCGCCATAATAAACACTATCATCAACAGCAGTTACATAACGATACATGGTGTCTACACCTTTAATGGTTGCGATGTGTTCTTGTTTATTGTATGCCAATAAAACATTTTCTTCGAGGGTTTTGGAAACATATTCAACACCTTCAATTGATTGAATTTTTGCCAGTTTATTGCTGTCTATGGCAAATACTTTTCCTGTTGCAGGAGTTATGGTTATGTCAGGATAAAAAGTGCTGTATAACCTGGCAACCAAATTTTCAAAACCATTAAATGCAGATAAAACAATAATTAAGGATGCGCTGCCAATTATAATTCCGGACATCGAAATGCCGGAAATAATATTGATGGCATTAGTCGATTTTTTAGAAAAAATATAACGCCAGGCTATCCTTAAGGTAAGCTTCATGCAGGCGGATTATTGTTGTCTTCCTTCGTTTTTTTAAATAATTCTTCCAACCGATAAACGGTATCTAGTGTGTCGTCGAGAAAAAACTGCATTTCAGGAATAATACGCAACGAATTACGCATTATGTGCCCAAATCGCCTGCGGATATCTCTGATATTACTATTTAAAGAATCTACTACCTTTTCCCCTTCGTTTTTATCGAAAACACTTACGTGAATTTTGCAATTTTGAAGATCGGAGGTAATACTCACATCTGTTACGGTCACAAACTTATTACCGTAATAATTGGCCCCTTCTTTTTGCAAAAAAGTGCTCATCTCATCTTGTATCAGCTGCCCAATCTTCTTTTGTCGTCTGCTGTCCATATGGTGCTAAGTTAAGGTGTTTCAGCCAATCGTTTATAGCCAGAGGTAGATTTTGTAAATTTGTGGGGCTTATGAAAAGTTATCTGAGGATATTGAAATACGTGGGTAGATTCAGAATCTATGCAATTCTGAATTTTGTGTTCAATCTGTTTTATGCATTTTTTAACCTGTTTTCCATCCTGATGGTGATCCCTTTCTTGCAAATCATCTTTAAGATGGTTACACCACCAACATCTAGGCCTGAATTTAGGTGGAACATA
>DAORKJ010000024.1:0-24777 GCA_035439505.1 Chitinophagales bacterium | reverse complement strand
GAAAGTAGTATGATGAATACCATCGAATCTACCTTCCGCGACCCGGTTACTATGCTCATATTTTTTATTGCCATGATGACAATGAGTTTCGAGTTGACCATTTTTGTGCTCATTTTGTTACCCATTGCCGGGTTTGCCATTGGCAGAATTGGCAAGTCGCTAAAACGTAAATCGCAAAAAGAACAAGTGCAATTGGGTTATTTGATGTCGCTTTTCGAAGAATCGCTTTCAGGCCTGAGAATTATTAAGGCATTTAATGCCGAACGATACCAAAAAGGTAAATTTTTACGTGAAAACAGAGAATTGGAATCCCTGGCAACAAAAGCTGTGCGTAGACTCCAGGTTTCCAGTCCGCTTATCGAATTTTTAAGTGTTTGTGTTGTTGCTGCATTATTATATTATGGTGGTAGCATTATTTTAGATGGTAACGGACAATTTTCAGCAGATTATTTTTTAGGCTATATTTTAGTTTTTGCAAATATGTTAGGGCCGGCAAGAAATGTGGCTAACTCTTATGTTTACATTCAACGCGGAATTGCATCACTCGAGCGCATCGAAAGTATTATGGATGCAGAAATTAATATTAAAGAAAGTTTGCACGCTACCAATATCAAAACATTTGAGCGTGCAGTAGAATATAAAAATGTGTGTTTTCAATATGCAGAAAAACCGGTTTTAAACGGCATTAGTCTGAAAATTGAAAAAGGTAAAATGATTGCCCTGGTAGGACCTTCCGGCTCAGGAAAATCTACCTTCGCCGACTTGCTTGCACGATACCACGATGTAACATCAGGCGAAATATTAATTGATGATTATAATATTCGCGATTTGCGGATAAGCAGTCTGCGCAATCAACTCGGCATAGTTACGCAAGAGTCGATTTTATTTAATGATACCGTGTTTAATAATATAGCATTTGGTATCGATAACGCATTGGAAGAGGATGTAATTAAAGCAGCAAAAGTGGCCAATGCACATGACTTTATTATGCGATTGGAAAATGGTTATCAAACAGTTATTGGCGACAGAGGCAGTAAACTAAGCGGTGGCGAACGTCAGCGAATTACCATTGCCAGAGCAATTTATAAAAATCCCCCAATTTTAATATTAGATGAAGCTACTTCTTCATTAGATACAGAAAGCGAAAAATTAGTACAGGATGCACTCTTTAAATTAATGAAGAACAGAACATCCATCGTTATTGCGCACCGCCTTTCAACCATTCAATTTGCCGACGAAATTATTGTTATGCAGGAAGGTCGAATTGTTGAGCGTGGCAATCATACTGCCCTCATTGCCAAAAACGGCTTATATGCGAAGCTCGTTGAAATGCAGGCGTTTTAAAGTATGCGATAAAGGGCTTACTATTTTCAAAAGCATTACTTTAATTTGATTTTTTTTGATTAGTTCAGACTAAAAAGATATCATAAAAAAAACGCCCATCAACCGATGAGCGTTTTTAAAGAAAGAACTTTATCTTTTAATAATCACCTTCTTCGCTGGTATTTAATTCTTTTAATACAGCGGTAATATAATCAATAGAGGCTTGTAACGATTTTTGAATTTGCGGGTCTGTGTTTGATTCAAGTGCCGACTGATACTGTGGGATTAAACCACTAAGGATATTCATTGCTGAAAATGACATCCAGAAATTATCATCATCTGAAGCAATCTTTTTTAATGCATCAACACCTGAATTAATAATGTATGAATCGGTCATACGCATTAAATACGGTTCGTAATTCAACATGGTGAAGTAACTGTCATAACCTGTTGCCTTAGCAAAGTTATTGAGGAAATAATCGTTGTCAATAGCATCTCCGCTTTCACCTAAAATGGTCATCACTGCATAACTGATACTAAAGTTGTCGATTGATTTACTTTTGCGTGCAATTTCCAAACCTGCTTTTTTATCAAGATAATAAATTGCATACATAGCAGTTGAAACTACTGTGTAAGAACTATCATTTAACGCTGTGTTATAAATTGACATGTGATCAATGCCGTCAATTGCACCTATTTTGTTTAAAGCACTTGCTCTAACATAACTGCGTGTGTCGTTTTTAGCCATATCCATTATTTTATCTTTAATGGCTTGTGAGGTTGACTCGTCAATTAATAAAGTATCAAGGGCTGATTGGCGAATGTACCAATGTTTATCGTTCAAAGCATTTTCAATAGCTGCGCGGTAGGCAGGATTTTCATACTGGTATGCAGCAAGATTTTCAACAGCTTCGTAACGATCAAGGAATAATGGAGCATGTTGAAGTTGGAACAGATATTCATCCAATGATTTGTTGTCCATTTTAGTGCATAACAACATTTTTTCAGCATCCACATTAATTAAATCGGGACGTGTTTCTGTTGGAAATGTAAATACCTGAATGGCTTTATCCATTACAATTTGTTTGCGCTCAACTTTGCCATTAGCATAAATGTCCACAGCCATAGGCAATACATAAATCGGTGCAATTGAGGTGTCTTGAATTTGATAAATAGTAACTGCTATAGTTTTATCAGCTTCAAAATAATCATAATAAATCGTTAAATCAGGATGGCCATTGTCGAAAAACCACTGATTAAAAAACCAGTTTAAATCTTCTCCGGTAACGGATTCAAATGCCAAACGTAAATTATGCATCTCAACAGATGAAAACTTATTGTCTTCTAAATATTTTTTTAATCCGGCAAAAAATGCTTCATCTCCTAAATATTTTCTCAGCATGTGTAATACGCGACCACCTTTAGCATAAGAGTGCGAATCAAACATGTCCTCACGAGTATCGTAATTGAAACGAATTAAATCTACCTGCTTATATCCTGCTTCATCCAAATAGGTATTCAGGTCGTTTAATCCTGCATGGTCTGCATCATCACGGCCGTATTTATATTCTCTCCATAAATATTCACCATAAGTTGCAAACGATTCGTTGAGTGGAATATTACTCCAGCTCTCAGTGGTTACTAAATCGCCAAACCATTGATGGAATAATTCGTGAGAAATTACATCTTCGTAATTTTCATCCAACAAATCGCGTGAATGTTGCTGTAAAAATTCACCATGAATAGTTGCCGTGGTATTTTCCATAGCTCCACTTACATAATCGCGAACTACCACCTGACTATATTTTGGCCAAACATATTTAGTACCCAGCAAATTGCTATAAAATTCCAGCATTTCAGGTGTGTTACCGAAAATTGCTTTGGCATCTTTTTCATATTCTTTTTCTACATAATAATTTACCGGCATGCCTTTCCAAGTATCTTTTACAATAGCATATTCACCAATGGCCATCATAAATAAATAGGGAGCATGAGGTAAATCCATTTTCCAGTTGTCGGTTCTCGTTCCATCTGCATTTTTTTTCGAACTTACCAAAACACCGTTTGATAATGTTTGATATTTATCTTCAATGGTTATAAAGAAGTTATTGGTACAACGTTCATTCGGTTTGTCAATAGTAGGACACCAACAAGACGTTGCTTCTGTTTCACCCTGGGTCCAGATTTGTTGTGGTTTATTTTTGTCTTTACCTTCGTTATTAATAAAGTACAAACCTTTATCTTCTGTAATTGCAGCGCTACCGCCTTTAGGTAAATCGTTAGGTTTTGCAATGTAATCGATATAAATTTGGTATTCTTCTGTTCGGGTAAATGTTCTGCCCAAATCGATTATCATTTGCAAAGTGTCAGGTATACTATCAGTATTGTAAGTATATTTTAATGGTGTTTTGCCTGATGGTGTAATCATCGATACTTCTTTTACCGTAAAACCTTTAGCATCAAGTGTCAATGTAGAAGTTGGATAAAAATAAGGTTTGAAAGTTAGTGTGGCTTTACCATACATCCAGGCTTTTTGCCAATCGAAAGAAACCTCTAATTTGGTATGAATCAGGTCGTTTTCACGTTTTGCTGCTCCGCGATATACTGAACTGCTCCAAGGGCTAACAGCAGTGTCGGTTTGGTAATAGTCGTATTCACCTTCACCCTCATAACTGTAATCATCTCCTTCGTAATTTTCACCATCTGCATATTCATAGTCATAACTTTGAACAGCAGTTGTGTCGATGGTGCCAAGGTATTCTTCAGTCGTATACAATTTATTGGTTGGGTTACACTGATAAAACAATACCGCAATAAGTGCGGCCATCATAACAATTTTAAATTTCATAGTTTTGCTTTTATAACTCGTTTAAGAGGCTGTAAAGTTAAACATTTAGAGATACCTTAAACGCACATTTCCTTAATTATAATATCGCGAATATGTATAAAGTATCAGTTAATGGCAGTGGCAACTACGAAGTGAATGGCAATTTGGTAAACGGAGAAACAGTTGTAGCCGACATCGTTAGTCTGGAGGACCGCTTCTTTCATGTGCTTACAGAAGGAAAATCATACAACATTGAAGTGGTAAAGGCTGATAAAATCACTAAACAGGTAACCCTCAAAGTGAATGGCAACCTATATGAGGTAACGGCCAAAGATAAATTCGACCTGTTGATGGACCAAATGGGATTTTCAGCAGGAGGTGGAGCAAAAATCAAGGAACTCAAAGCGCCTATGCCTGGACTTGTTATTGAAGTGCGGGTAAAAGCAGGCGATGCCGTTAAAAAGGGTGATGCCGTTATTGTGCTCGAAGCAATGAAAATGGAAAACGTTTTAAAAGCAGCAGGTGATGCTGTTGTTGGGTCTATTGCAGTGCAAAAAGGTGCAAGCGTAGAAAAAAATCAAGTGCTCATTATGTTTGAATAAAGAACACTTGATTAAATACTTTGTTTCACATGAAGGGTGTAAAATAGTTGATGAATACTTATTTACTTTCTAACCCATTCAGTACATTTTTCAGATATTCCAACTGATTATTTTTGATTCTGATAACGCGTAAATCGTTATCCACTTTATAAGGGGGGCGAGTTACCAAAATAAGTTCGTGGGTATTCAAATTCGTAATAAATAAATCTGCATTGTTCCTTATTCCGGCAAAATTGATTATTGCATATCCCTTGGCTTTGGATTTGACTAAATCCAAATATTCAGCTTCGGGTAATATTTCGTATTTATAGGGATACGCATCTTTAAATTGTTCTTTAGAGCAAAAATCTTCCTGCCATCTTTTTGGCATGAGGGTTAAATCTGCAAAATAAGTATCAGGAAGGGCTAAGGTCAAATCTTTTAATGCATCTTTTTTTTGGGTAAAGTAAATTTCATCTGTTATAGTTTTATTTTCTTTTGCATCGGCAATACGATCATTCACATATTTTACAAGTGGGTTATATAAATCTTCTGGTGTAATGATATAATCCAAGGCAATTCTAAATATTGCCGGTTGTTTATATTCATATAATGTAGTACTTTTTTTTGTGAATTTTAATTTCTCCAGCGGGAATAAAGACAAGTAAGCACCACCAGTAACGGGTCCGTGGTGATAATAGTATACGCTATCGGACCACGACAAAGGCCTTTTACTTGGTATTTCATCCAGGTCTAATGAAATAAAAGATTGGGAAATAGCTTCTTCAAATCGGGCCTCTGATCTTGGATTATCAGGAGTTCCCATTTGCTCTATGGTATATTGCCCAAATACCAAATAATTAGACGCATTATCGCCTTCAGCAATGGCTTTAATTTCACTGATTGTTTTGAATTCTATCTTTTCATTCAGTGTCCAGTGTTGTTGAACTGCATTCCATAAAATTGCGTTTTGCAAATCAACCAGTTTGCTACAATGTTCAAAAAATGCCTTTTTATTTTCTATCTTATATTTATTTATATCTTCTTCGTTAATTTCAATTTTTACTACGAGTAAGGTTTTATTTTCAGTAACCAGGTCGTAATCTCTTTCATACATGAGTTCTTCATTTTTATTCGCTGTTTGGCTTGATGCAGTATTCATTATTAGCAACAAAACCATACACGATAGCATAATGTTTTTCATAAAGTTGATTTTTGTATAAATAAATTTTAACCCTGATAAATATCATGTATTCTAATCAATCCCATACAAATTTCATTCTGCACAACCGGCAATACCGATAATTGTGAACTGCGGTTTTCCATCATGTCTACAGCTTCTTTTAAAGTAGCAAACATGCTGATAGCAATTGGATTACGCGTCATGATATTACTAACTGTTAATGTATTAAAGTCAGTGCCGTGTAATAAACTTCTACGTACATCACCATCTGTAATTAATCCAATTAATTTATTTTTTTCATCTACCACACAGGCGGCTCCAAGATTTTTTTGAGTCATTGCGATAATTAACTCACGAAAGGTATGTTTTTCTGATACCAAAGCTACTTCATGTAATTCATGCATTACATCTTCTACTTTAAGTAATAAATTTTTACCTAACTGGCCGCCCGGATGAAAACGCGCAAAATCTTTTTCTGTAAATCCACGTGCATGCATTAATGCTACCGCAAGGGCATCACCAAGTGCAAGAGCAACAGTTGTGCTGGCTGTAGGAGCCAGGTTCAAAGCATCTGCTTCTTTGTCCACTGTGCCGTCTAATACAAAATTGGCGTTACGTGCTATGGGTGAATTTAAATTTCCAACAATAGCTATAACAGGAGAATTCGCTTGTTTGAAAAAAGGAATGATTCGCAACATTTCTTCTGTAGTGCCACTTTTTGATATCATTAAAATCGGGTCACCATCGGCGTAAACACCTAAATCACCATGCGCTGCTTCTGCTGCATGTAAAAAAACGGCCGGCGTACCCGTGCTGCATAACGTAGCAGTAATTTTTTGTGCAACTGCCCCCGATTTGCCGATACCACATACTACTATTTTACCCTTCGCTGTTAAAATTGCCTGCACTGCATCATCAAATGTATCATCCAGTTTTTCCATGGTCTTGAGCATCTGCTCAGATTCAAAGCGCAATACATTTTTGGCAATTTGGAGATGTGACATACACGAGTAATTTAAATGTAGTCCAAAATTACAAAGTGTAAATCAAAAAGCAGTTCTATTTAAACAAAACAGGAAAACTTTTGCGGTAGCCGTCGTAGTCAATAACAAGGAAATAAACGCCTGTTGCCTGTTGATTGATGTTGATGGAATGCGTTTGTGCATCTGTATTATTGGTGATAGATTGCTGAAAAATCAAACTGCCGGTCATCGAATAAATGGAGATAAAAAAATTGGTATTTGCCTGAAAACCGGTGGCCAAATATAAAGTGGTTTCTACCGGATTAGGGTAAACAACAAAAACCTCTGATGATAATATGTTCGAATCGGGTAACGGAATATAGGTAGTTTCCAGACAGCCAATTGTATCTGTATTTTGATAAAATGAAGCCGTTTGTGAAGAATAGGTTTTTAATAAATCTACACTTTCAGTATTTGAAGTAGTAGATCCTGCGTCTGCAAAAACATAAGCATAGGTTGCACAGGTTGAATTGCCGGGCGATAATTTACCTAAATAAATACTGCCAACTCCGCGGCGCCAAAAAGGTGTATTTGATTCAGTTATTTCAGTCCATTGTGTTGTGTCATTTACATTTCCATGGTACATATAATTGGTATAATCAGTTGCTGATGTACTATACCCATTGCCTCCGGTTGTCATTTGCACCCCATCACCAAATTTTCCATCCATAGCATATAAAAATTGAACTGAATTATCGGGATATCCCAATGGTGAAAAATCACTATTTAAAAATAGGAATGAATTGAGTTGATGTGATACTGGCAAACATCCTAAAGCCGGTAAAGTAGTATAATGTGGCTCAGAAGGCCCATCCGCCAAGTCGCCATTGTAGCCGTAAAATAAATTGAGTGAACTGTCTGAACCGCAATAATCATCATCATTTGCACCAATCGCAAAATCGACAAAAGAACCGCCATACAATGAATCGAAATCCAAATCTCCACGATTAAAAATTGTGTAATCCACAAATACAGTATTGCCTAAATAATTAGTTGGAGCAGATTCATATGCATACATTAAAACATGCACTTCAATATTGGTATTGAGATTTACTTCAGCATCGGTTTCATACAATATGTTATCATGATACATTGCAAAAATAGCAGCATCACCTTTAATGAATGGGTAATCTCCAAGCGTAGGCTCATAAATAAAATTATTATTCACATCGATAAATGGCGCTAATTGCGCGCTAAAACCGTTATCGATATCACCATTGCCCGGCCAATTTAATATGGCTTCCGGAATAAGATAATCGTCGTCATTAAAATGTAATTGATGATACAGTATATCCGCTTTTGATACTAACCAAACTCGGTTATAAGGTGCATACAACAAAACGTATTCAGTTTCAGTTAAACCATAATAATCATAATTAAACGGGCCAAATCTGCTTTCCGTTTTATTATCATACCAATCCGGAGTCAATGTTCTGGCTACACCTAATTCATCTTTTCCACCCACCCAGAAAAAACCACCATACATGGCTGGCACATTGTCATTGGCAGGCACATTAAAATAAAATGGATTGTAATTACTATACCCAATTGCACCTGACGGGTCTAATGATACTTTTATATTGTTAACTGCTAAAATATAGTCATATGCACTTAACCGATTATTGGTTTGAGCGGTTAACGTAATTACAGTACACTGCAAAACGATTGCAAGCAAACAGTGGAGTCGCATGGAATAAAATTACGGAACTGCTAACAAATTACCGTAATAAAAATGTCAAAATTAAAATTGTTTACCGTCTATATCCTTATACAATTCTTCCTGCGGCAGCGATTTAAAATATTGGTAGGTTATCTTCAAACCCTCAGCGCGACCTACTTTCGGCTCCCAGTTTAATAGTTTTTTAGCGAGTGTGATATCCGGCTGCCGCTGCTTTGGGTCGTCGACTGGTAATGGTTTATTAATTAACTTTTGTGAAGTGCCGGTGAGTTTAATTATTTCTTCTCCAAATTCATTAATCGTAATTTCATCAGGGTTGCCAATGTTAACAGGATAAGCATAATCGCTCAGTAATAAACGATAAATGCCTTCTATTAAATCATCTACATAACAAAACGAACGTGTTTGTGAACCATCGCCAAATACAGTTAAATCTTCACCACGTAATGCCTGTCCAATAAATGCCGGTAACACGCGACCATCATTCAATCGCATGCGGGGACCGTAAGTATTAAAAATACGTGCAATTCTAGTTTCTAATCCATGGTAAGTATGATAGGCCATGGTGATGGCTTCCTGAAAACGTTTTGCTTCATCATAAACACCTCGCGGACCAACTGGATTTACATTGCCCCAGTAATCTTCGTTTTGCGGATGTACTAATGGGTCGCCATATACTTCGCTGGTTGAGGCAACCAAAATACGGGCGTTTTTCGCTTTCGCTAATCCTAATAAATTATGCGTGCCCAGCGAACCTACTTTTAATGTTTGAATAGGAATTTTTAAATAATCGATAGGAGAGGCAGGTGAAGCAAAATGTAATATATAATCCAGATTACCCGGAACATGTACAAACTTTGAAACATCGTGAAATAAAAATTCAAATTGCTCTAAACCGAATAAATGTTCAATATTTTTTTTATCGCCGGTAATTAAATTATCCATACCAATTACATGGTATCCTTCACGAATAAAACGGTCGCATAAATGTGAGCCTAAAAAACCTGCTGCTCCGGTTATTAAAATCCTTTTCAATTAGGTGGTATTAAATAAATTGTAAATGAAACATTATAATTGATAATGCATGTAGGTTATTTTACAACCTGCCTGCCGATACTTTCGTAATAAAACCCTTGTTCCTTCAACTCTTCCAGCTCAAACAAGTTACGACCATCAAAAATCATTTTATTGCGCATGGTACTTTTCATTAATTCAAAATCCGGTGTGCGGAATACGCTCCATTCGGTAACTATAATTAATGCATCTGCGTTTTTTAATACATCGTATTGATTGTTGCCATAACTAATGCTATCACCAATTTCTTTTTTTACATTTTGCATAGCTTCAGGGTCAAAAGCCTGAATGGTTGCCCCACGTTGTACCAATGCATCAATAATATATAAAGCAGGCGCTTCGCGAATATCATCGGTATTTGGTTTAAATGCCAGTCCCCACATCGCAAATGTTTTTCCGGAAAGATCGTTGCCAAACTGACTAATTATTTTATCTACTAAAATAACACGTTGTTTGTCATTCACTTCCATTACCGATTTTAATACACTAAAATTATAACCTGCTGCGCCGGCCATTTGACTGAGTGCTTTAACATCTTTCGGAAAACAACTTCCCCCATAACCTACGCCCGGAAATAAAAAACGTTTACCTATACGACTATCACTGCCAATACCTTTTCTCACCATGTCGACATCAGCCCCTAATCGTTCACAAAGATTTGCAATCTCATTCATGAAGGTAATTTTTGTCGCTAAAAATGCATTGGCCGCATATTTTGTCAGCTCAGCACTGCGCTCATCCATAAAAATTATTGGATTGCCCTGGCGCACAAATGGTGCATATAAGCGATTGAGCATGTCTTTTGCCTTTTCACTTTCAGTGCCAATGACCACACGTTCGGGTTTCATAAAATCTTCCACAGCCATGCCTTCGCGCAAAAACTCCGGATTGCTAACCACATCAAACTCATGTTTACAAGTAGCAGCAATTCGCTCGCGAACCAGGTCAGCAGTGCCAACCGGAACGGTGCTTTTATCGATAATGATTTTATATCCGTTGATAATACCACCTAAATCCTCTGCCACCTTTAACACATACTTCAAATCGGCACTGCCGTCCTCATTTGGAGGGGTTGGCAAGGCCAGAAATACGATATCGGTTTGTTCAACCGCTGCTTTTAAATCGGTCGTAAACTCGAGATTGCCTTGTTTGATATTGCGGTGAAATAAGGTTTCTAACCCTGGTTCATAGATGGGAATTTCTCCCGCCTGCATCCGTGAAACCTTAGCAGCATCTATGTCTACGCAAATAACATGATTGCCTGTTTCGGCAAAACAAGTGCCTGTTACTAATCCAACATAACCTGTCCCAACAACTGAGATTTTCATGGGGCAAAGATAAGCAGATGTTATGGATTATGCACTCGCAACCACGCAAGCTGCCATTTGCCTAAATAAGGTTTTTATACATAGTTGAATTGTAATGTATAGATTTTATGATTTTTTATACATAAAGGCTCTTAAATGTATAAATTTTACTGTTTTTTATACTTAATCTTTATATTTGTATAGAAAATTCAATTTTCTATACAAAAGAATCGATTATGCTGAAACCACTTCCGGTTCCTTTTGACCTCGAGACAAAACAGGTGCTGAAAAAGCTGCCTGCTGCCCATGCCGCCCTGGCTGAACTTAAAGTGCTGGCTGAAACTTTACCCGACCCCAATATTTTAATTAATACACTGGGATTGCAGGAAGCAAAAGATAGTTCAGCAGTCGAAAATATTATTACAACACATGACGAGTTATATAAATCGGAATTGTTATTCGAAGATTATAAATCATTACATGCAAAAGAAGTCCAGAATTATATTGCTGCTACAAAAACCGGATATCATTTGTTACAGCAGACAGGTATGCTAACCAATCGGACAATTTTACAAATTCAGGAAATATTGGAAGCAAATAGAGCGGGTTATCGGAAATTGCCTGGTACGAAAATTAAAAATACACACACCGGTGAAATAATCTATGAAACACCACAGGATCCCGATACAATTATTGCGCTCATGTCTAATTTGGAGCAATTTATAAATGATAATGAAATTAGTGATTACGACCCACTTATTAAAATGGCAATTATACATTATCAATTTGAAAGTATACACCCTTTTTATGATGGCAATGGCCGCACAGGTCGCATAATTAATTTGTTATATCTCATTTTACAAAACCTGCAAACAATGCCCATACTGTATTTGAGCAATTTTATAATGAATAATAAAACCAGATATTACCATTTATTAAAACAGGTTCATAATCAACAAACATGGGAAGAATGGATTGTTTTTATGATTACTTGTGTTGAAACTACTGCGCGCGAAACAATCGAAAAAATAAGAGAAATTAAAAAATTAATGTTGCAAACGAAACTACAAATTAAGAATAACTACAAATTTTATAGTCCTGAATTAATCCATAATTTATTTAAACATCCTTACACAAAAATTGAATTTGTAGTACATGATGTTGGTGTAACCAGGTTAACGGCTGCAAATTATCTGAATAAACTGGCGGCTGATAAAATTTTAATTAAACATAAACTTGGTACCGGAAATTATTATATCAATCACCAATTGTACGACTTGCTCACAAATGGAAAGTAAATAATGCGTTTAGCTTGATGCATTTCCATTAGTCTAATTTTTGTATACACTTAATACTTAATCGGAATACATTTACCTAGGCCTAAAACTGATTTTTTTAAATTTTAACTAAAAAAATTTTGAGAAACCAATCGGTTGCGTATATATTTGCAACCAATTAGTTGCATAACTCAAAACAAAAAACAAATGAGAAAACTTAAACTTCAAGTGCAAACCACCATAGATGGCTTCATGGCCGGGACTTCCGGCGAATTGGACTGGGCGGCGACAGAGTGGAGCGATGACCTTAAAAACTTCGTCATCGGGCTTACCGGTCCGGTTGACACTATTTTATTAGGCAAAAACCTCGCAATGGGTTTCATTCCGTATTGGACCGCGGCATTAAAAGAACCGGTACCGGCGGAAGGTGCAAAAATTTTTGTTGAAACACCCAAAATTGTGTTTTCATCAACACTTCATGCAAACGACCCGGTCGCCCAAGACTGGACAAATACCAGCATTGAAAATGGTGATTATATTGAAAAAATAAATGCACTTAAAAATGAAACAGGTGGCGATATTATTGTTTACGGCGGAGGTAAATTTGTTGCCTCTCTTTTAAAAGCGAATTTAATTGATGAATTGAATTTATTTATCAATCCGGTTGCCATCGGAAAAGGAATGCCAATTTTTTGTGCAATCGAAAGTCAACAAAAATACGCGCTCGAAAGTGCAAAACAATTTGTTTGCGGTATTACTGTACTTACTTATACTAAATTATAATATGCGACGAGATGTTTTCCAGGCTATAGCCGATCCAACCAGAAGAGCAATAATTACTCTGATAGCCGTACATGCGCTAACACCAAATGCTATTGCTGCACATTTCGATACCAGCAGACAAGCAGTATCAAAACATTTGCGCATTCTTACGGAATGTGAATTGGTTGAATTTACAGAAAATGGTAGAGAAATTTATTATCACCTCAATATCAATAAAATGAAAGAAATAGATAAATGGCTCGAACAATTCCGCAAAATTTGGGAAGGCCGCTTTAATCAATTAGACAATGTTTTAGCATCACTCAAAAAAAATAAAAAATAAAATGAACAACAACTTACACTTCGACTTCTCTGTCGACAAACAAAATAGTACCATACATGTCGTTAGAGAATTTGCAGCAGACCTCGAATTGGTTTGGGCTGCATGGACTACTCCTGAAATTTTAGATTTATGGTGGGCGCCAAAACCGTATCAGACAAAAACTAAATCGATGAATTTTACGGTAGGTGGCAGCTGGCTTTATGCAATGATGGGACCGACAGGTGATACGCATTGGTGTCGTGCCGATTATAAAAGCATCGACCCATTAAAAAGTTATTCAGGGTTGGATGGTTTTTGCGACGAGGAAGGCAATTTAAATACCGAATTCCCACGCTCGTTATGGCATAATACATTTGTGGTAAAAGGAAATAATACTGCAGTAAATATTCAGATTAAATATGATTCACTTGAAGATTTGGAAAAAGTTATAGCCCTCGGATTTAAAGAAGGGTTCACCATGGCATTAGGTAACCTCGACCAATACATGGAGCAACAATTTAAACTCAGTAATATGATGAAGACTAATAATACTTCTCGTGTTTCCACGTATTTAAATTTTCCTGGGAATACTGAAGAGGCCATGTTGTTTTATCAATCAGTATTTAAATCAGAATTCACTGCTCCGGGCATTCAACGTTTTGGTAGTTTACCTGCCGACCCGAACCAACCACCAATTGACGATTCGGTAAAAAATATGGTGTTGCATGTTGAATTGCCAATAATGGGGAATTTTATTCTGATGGCAACAGATGCGCCCAAAGAAATGGGTTTCAACTTAATTGAAGGTAATAACATGCATATTCAACTCGAGCCGGATACCAAAGAAGAGGCTATACGATTATTTAATGAATTATCGGAAGGAGGAAAAATATCTATGGAATTACAAGATATGTTTTGGGGAGCCTTATTTGGTTCATTTACCGATAAATACGGCATTAACTGGATGATAAATCATCTCAAAAAGTAATTCAACAGTAATATACTAAAAAAGCACGAATAAAATTCGTGCTTTTTTTATGTCGTAAAATATCAATTTATAATTACAAAATTATTTCCCCAAGATTTAACCTTCTCTCATTTTCTCCGCATTTTCTGCAACCTGCAAGGCATCTAAAATCTCATCAATATATCCATTCATAGCCTCTGGTAAATTATATAAGGTCATATTAATACGATGATCGGTAATCCTGCTTTGCGGAAAATTATATGTTCTGATTTTTGCCGAACGGTCGCCGGTTGAGACTAATGTTTTGCGTTGTTGCGATAACTTGGCAAGATGTTCATTATGAAATTTTTCATATACACGAGTACGCAACACTTTCATCGCTTTTTCTCGATTTTTTATTTGGGAACGTTCGTCCTGGCATTCAGCAACAATACCTGTTGGAATATGCGTCATGCGGACTGCACTTTCAGTTCTGTTTACGTGCTGCCCACCCGCACCACTCGCACGAAATACATCTACTTTAATATCATTTACACTTATTTCAATATCAAATTCTTCTGCTTCAGGTAAAACTGCAACGGTAGCAGCACTCGTATGCACGCGCCCCTGACTTTCAGTTGCCGGTACTCTTTGCACACGATGCACACCACTTTCGTATTTTAATTTGCCATAAACATTTTCGCCGGTTACTTCTAACACTATTTCTTTGTAACCACCTTTTTCACTTTGATTTTCATTCATTACCTCAACCTTCCATCCTTGTTTATTACAAAAACGGATATACATCTCACTTAAATCTCCGGCAAAAATAGCAGCTTCATCACCACCTGTTCCAGCGCGAATTTCAATGATGGCATTTTTTTCATCTTCAGGGTCTTTTGGAATTAATAGTAATTTTATTTCCTCCTCGAGCCTTGTTTTTTCTGCTTCAAATTGTATTAATTCCGACTTCGCCATTTCACGTAACTCATCATCCTTTTCGGTATTTAATATTTGTCTGCTGTCCTGCAAATTTCCCAACACCAACTGATATTTATCGAATGCTTCCACCACCGGCTGCATATCGCGATAGTTTTTATTCAACGTTTTAAAACGTTTCATATCTGCAATAATTTCCGGGTCACTCAGCTGCTCCTGAATGTTCATCCACTTTTCTTTTATTGCCTGTAATTTTGAAACAAAATCCATTGTGATAAATTCGACCTAAAATTAAAATTTATTCCTGATACCTTATTTGTGTTTTTATCCTTTTACTTTCATAACCATTTCATTTAACCTACTTGCCATGAAACGGATGAATACCAATTACACTTTAACTGCTTATAAAATTATAGCGAAATGTTCCGGCAATTTAGATGTAAAGGCAGAGCACCTAACGTTCACCTAAATCAAAAATAGTTATACCATCCTGATTTTGGACAAAAACAGATTTTCCAATTAATCGTGCATTGGTGCCGGTAATTGGGTAGTCAATAATTTCCTGACTACCGAATTCAAAAAATTGAAGTAAATTTTCTTTAACTCCTATGATGTAATTATCAGTAATTTGCTGGACATTAAATGTAGTAGGGATATTTTTTTCGAAATTTGCATAGGCATCAAATACTAAAACGCCACTATTTTTGCTGCTGATAAATACTTTATCATTTGCACTATAAAGTGTTTCTACTTCAATGGCTTCAGAAAACAATTGGTCAAATGCTTCGCTCACGGCTAATTGATTTCCACTCTCATCTAAACGATATAATTTTCTCGATAATTCATCATACATCCAAATATGGTCGGTGCCGGTATGTTTACAAATAGCTGAAGGCTGAAAATTTTGAACGTTAATATTTCCTCTAAGTTGTAATGCGGATAATTCGGCAAGCTGGTTATTTAAAATAACAATAGTTTGTTGGTCGGGATAAAACACCAATACCTTCATTGGGTTAGATGCGTCGATTGAAACCGGACGACCTAAATTTTTATTGCTATAAGTAAATAAATCGCCAACTCCACAATGGGTTTTAACAATCTCATTATTCTGATTGATGTAATAAATATCCGATAAAGCATCTGCAGTGAAATAACTGGCAGTCACACTTATTTTACAAACCACACTATCAACAGCATAAACTGTGTGAGTTAGTAGCAATAATATTATCAGGTATTTATTTTTCAAAATATTTTATCTTACAGGTATTGCCATCAAACTCGGCATAAGTAAAGTGAATTATCCAGTCGCCCAGATTAATAAACGTTGACCTTTCTCCAATTGGTATATCTAAAACAATATGTCGGTGGCCAAATAAGAAATAATCAAAATGTTCTTTTTGTAGCACTTCTTTTGCAAAAATAATTTGCCATTCCTTATCCTCACCCATAAATTTTTCTTCTTCATTCATTCTGCGGCTATTGTAACTGAAATAACGCGCTACTTTGAAAGCTATGTAAGGGTGCAAACTACCATATAGTATTTGAGCTAAGCGACTTTTAAATACCCGTTTCATGAATTTAAATCCATAATCACCTGGTCCAATACCATCGCCATGTCCAACAAAAAAACGTTTCCCGCTAAATTCAAATTGAATAGCCTTGTGATGAACAGGAATTTGTAGTTCTTCTTCAAAATATCCGTACATCCACAAATCGTGATTGCCTGTAAATATTTGAATATCGATACCTTTATCTTTTAACTGTGCTAATTTACCAAGCAACCGAACATGCCCGCGAGGTACTACATATTTATATTCAAACCAAAAATCAAATAAGTCGCCAACCAGAAAAATTTTTGCAGCATCGTTTTCGATACTTTCGAGCCAGCGTACGATTTTTTTTTCGCGTTCCAGACTGGACTTATAATCGGGAATACCTAAATGAAAATCAGAAGCAAAGTAAATTTTATTTCTCTCCATCCCATCCGGCAACCGGCCAGTTTTCGATTAAAAATACATATACTTCTCTTGGACCATGAGCACCTAATACAAGTGTTTTTTCAATATCTGCAGTGCGGCTTGGTCCGGTATTTAAATTTACCATACTCGGAAAATTGCCATCATATTTTTTTCGTATTGCTGCAAATCCTTCGTTAATATCCATAACTAATTGTCGGGTAGATGCAATTACAATATTTACTTCAGGAAAAACCGGTAATTGTCTTCCACTTGCTTGTCTGCTCGAAATTAAAATGCTGCCTGTTCTTGCAATTAATGCTTCACATAACATAATTCCCGCATCTGTAGAAGTTACAGCTAAATCAGTTTCGTAATTAATGTATTGAAATCTGTCAAACATTTCGTGCAACACAACCTCGGGACAACTAATATTTTTCCAACCTTTTTGAGTTACTAATTCTTTTAAGGTATCCACACATTCCTTTTCATTTTCACAGTACACAAACTGGCCGGATACTTCTGTAAATTCAGAGGCAAAAATGATTTCCAGAGGTTCGTTTTCCAATGCATAAATTGCATCATTCGACTCCAGATTCGGATAGGGTTGTTTATTTTGATGATACAATGCTGCCCGAACACTGCTCAGCATTTTTTCTTTCGATGATAATATTTTTGCCATTTACCTGTTTGTGTTAATCAATAATCTTCCAGAATCCCCAAATTTAGGGCTTTTACAGTAATTCCCCATATCAAACCATGTTGGTTCTTCCCACCCCAACCTCCAAAGTGTCCACAAATCCTCAATAACCCACCCCAACCCCCATCACCTAGCTGTTTCCGCCTCAGAGGACGCTTCGCGTATTGGTACATATATCAGCTTCGGTATGAAATTATCATCAGGTCAACACGTGGGTTGACCACAACAGTAACTCCGAATTCCATTCCAACTCCAATCCCGGCTGTTAATCAGCACATAATCACATCAGCACATAACCACATCATCCGGCTGTTTCATTGGTACATCGGTACATCATTACATCGGTACATTAGTTGTTTCTCGCAAAGCTGCAAAGGGTATGGTTCATACAATGTGTTAATTCAAGTGCGCAAAGCTTATAAACCAGGTTCACGCGGAAAAAGGGAAAAAGTCGGAGAATAGTATCGGCTGTTTAATTAACACATCAGCACATCACCCGGCTGTTCCCGCCTCGGCGGACGGTTCGCATTGGTACATTCCCGCATTGGTACATCGGTACATTAATCAGCACATCAGCACATCAGCACATCAGCACATCAGCACATCAGCACATCACCCGGCTGTTCCCGCCTCAGCGGACGGTTCGCATTGGTTCATTCCCGCATTGGTACATTCCCGCATTGGTACATCGGTACATTAATCAGCACATCAGCACATCAGCACATCACCACATCAGCACATCACCACATCAGCACATCATCCGGCTGTTCCATTGGTACATCGGTACATCCCCACATTGGTACATTAAAAAAGCCGATGCATCATCTACATCGGCTTTTTTCTCAAAAATTTTAATGCAGAATTACTCCGCAGTTTTTTCTTCTTCAAACACGATAGCATCTGCTTTTACTTCAACTTCAGCGTGTTTTTCCTCAAAAGGTCTTTGACCAATAAGGCGTTCCATGTCTGCTTTGAAAATAATTTCTTTATCTAAAAGTTCTTTAGCAATAATTTCCAATTGAGGTTTTTTCTCATTCAACAACACTTTCGTGCGGTTGTAAGCATTGGCAATCATTTTCTTAACCTCTTCATCTATCGCCTGAGCCATTTGTTCACTATAAGGTTTTGAGAAACGGTAATCCTGCTGAGGGTCATTAAAACTGATATTACCAATGCGTTCATTCATACCATAAATGGTAATCATTGCATACGCCATTTTAGTAATGCGTTCAAGGTCATTCTGAGCACCTGTTGAAATTCGGCCAAAAATAATATCCTCTGCTGCGCGACCACCTAAGGTCATACACATCATATCAGTAAGTTGCTCTGTGGTGTATAAATATTGTTCTTTCGGTAAATACTGTGCATATCCTAACGCGGCAATTCCTCTTGGTACAATAGATACTTTCACCAGTGGGTCAGCATGTTCCAGATACCAGCCGCAAATAGCATGACCGGCCTCATGGTAGGCAACTATTTTTTTCTCATCCTGAGAAATCAGTTTATTTTTCTTTTCTAAACCACCAATTACACGGTCAACGGCATCGTTAAAATCTTGCATTTCAACGAATTTTTTTCCGCGGCGCGCTGCTATTAAAGCAGCTTCATTACATACGTTAGCAATATCAGCACCGGCAAAACCTGGTGTTTGTAAAGCTAATTTATGCGCATCCAGATCCGGCGCTACTTTAATTGGTTTTAAATGCACCTTAAATATTTGTTCACGACCGGCTAAATCCGGTTTGTCAATAGAAATCTGTCTGTCGAAACGACCCGGACGTAATAAAGCCGGATCCAATACATCGGGACGGTTGGTCGCCGCTAGAATGATTACCCCTTTGTCCGTTCCAAAACCATCCATCTCAACCAATAACTGATTTAACGTGTTTTCACGCTCATCGTTACTTTGAATCATGTTTTTACCACGAGCACGTCCAATGGCATCAATTTCATCGATAAAAATTACACAAGGCGCTTTTTCGCGAGCCTGACGGAATAAATCACGAACACGGCTGGCACCTACTCCCACAAACATTTCAACGAAATCAGAACCGGAAATACTGAAAAATGGCACCTGCGCTTCCCCTGCCATGGCTTTTGCCAACAAGGTTTTACCTGTTCCCGGTGAACCTACTAGTAATACACCTTTGGGGATTTTACCACCTAATGAAGTGTATTTTTTAGGGTTTTTCAGGAAATCCACAACCTCCATCACTTCTTCTTTCGCCTCATCCAAACCGGCAACGTCGTTGAAGGTTACATTCACTTTGGTGTCTTTATCATAAAGGTTAGCTTTAGATTTTCCAATATTGAAAATCTGACCGCCACCGCCCATACCACCGCCTCCGGTTACTCTGCGCATGATAAAAATCCAAATAGCTAAAATCAATATGATTGGTAGTAAATAACTTAAAAGGTTTAACAACACATTATGACGAGTTTCATAAGATACGGTAATCGGTTTATCCGCACCGCCTTGCTGCCATTCCGCTAATTGGCGCTCAAATGTCTCGGTAGAACCGATAGTCCAAGTGTATTGCGGACCCTTTTCAGGTACTTTATCGGTTTTATATGGCTCCTCTGTAAGTTTGTCTTCTTTGATATAAATCTCAGCAAACTCTTTGTTTATAACTACTACACGGTTTACATCACCCTGCTGCAACATCTCTGTTTTAAACTTGTCGATGTTTTTCAACTCAACCGGTTTGCCCTGAAATGGGAAAAATTGAAATCCTATCAGAATTACGGCTATTAAACCATAAATCCAGTAAAAATTGAATTTCTTAGGCGCACCCGGCTTGTTCTTGTTTTGATTGTTCTGTTCGGTACTCATTACTTTAAATATACGTTATTAACTGACTTTCTTAATTGCGGCATCGTGCCATAGGTCTTCGAGCTGGTAGAAGTATCGTTTTTCTTTGTAAAACACGTGCACTACTACATCCGTATAGTCAATTATTATCCATTCGGCATTTTCGAAGCCCTCCTTTCCAAAAGGACGAAGACCCGCCTTATCTAACACATTTTGAGCGATATGGTTTCCAATAGCCATAACTTGTGTTGTAGAATCAGCGTGACAAATGATAAAATGATCGGCAACTGCATCATTTAATGCGGTAAGATCAAGATGAACCACTTCTTCCCCTTTTTTATCCAGGATACTTTCAATGACGAGATCAGTTAAAGAATATTGTGTGGTTGTTGATTGCTTTGTTTTTTTTCTCACTTACTTTGTTCTGAATTACAAAATTACGAATTCTTATTGCGCCCTCCAATCAATACGCTATTCATCGGTAAAAACCACCAGCATCTGCTAAAGGTGGAAAGTACCAACGCGTATATGCGTCAGGTTCTCGACTCCTCATCAATAAGCATACCCGAAGGACTGCTCATTACTACTGATGAGCAATTTTCAGGCAAAGGACAAGGCGCTAAAACCTGGCTTAGTGAGCCAAAACAAAACCTGACACTCAGTATTTTGCTCCGACCGGTGTTTTTACCACCCCGTTATGTTTTTTATTTAAACAAAGCTGTCGCTCTGGCAGTTCATGACACATTGGCTACTGAAATGCATGGTATTGCCATAAAATGGCCAAACGACCTGTATCACCATAACAACAAATTAGGTGGCATTTTAATTGAAAATGTAATAGACAGTACCGCAATCCGTCAATCTATTATTGGAATAGGTATTAATGTGAATCAAACCGTTTTTGATGCTTCCATACCTAATCCGACTTCAATTAGCCTCATAACAGGCAGGGAGACTGATTTATCTGCGTTGCTCGAAAAATTATGCGGACAATTGGAAAAATATTATCTCCAATTGCGTGCTTCACAATTTACTGCCATAGATGCACTTTATCACCATTATTTATTTGGTCACCAGGCCCAACATGAATTTTTAATTAATAATGAAAAAATAATTGCAACAGTTAATGGGGTAAATCCGGAAGGCAAACTCATATTATCCACTCCCGATTCAAAATTAACACTAGCTGTTGGAGAAGTAAGTTGGCGACTTTAATAAAATAGGTAGATGTCTTATTCGTTATTTACATAAAAGGATATTTCTACAGAAGTTTTTTTCAATTAATTGGCCAGCCACCCCATTTTGCACTTGATTTATTATCGCCCCCAATCGTTTAATCGAATAATTTTTTTTATGAATTATGCAAATCATAACCGTTTATTATCTAGGCAATTAAGGGTTTTAAAAAATCATATTTCTACGCTGATAAAAACTCGAAAAAAATGCTTTTAAAAAATTTGTATTCTTAAAAAATAATATATAGCATTGTCATGTTAATTTATTGTTTAACCTTAAAAATGAAATGTATGAAGATGACATGCCGGGGTCAATTCCAAGACCCGAAGGCGGATGCAGTTGTATATAATACACTGGCATCTGCAAACAAATGGAAACATTTATTCAGCATTGTATTTATTGTATTTATTTGGGGAAATGCTGATTATGTTTTTGCTCAGGGTGCAGTTAAATACTCCATTACTTATGTTACAGAGTCGAAAACAACTTACCAGACAAATGATTCGTTAAACACATTTACTATCGAAGAACAGTTGCAATTAATGCCTGTAACAACGCGGGATAGTATTATTAAATTGGTATATACCAATAACGATATTAAAACTACTATTTACCATCAGGTGAACACTGGTTTTCCGGAATGGGCCACAAAACCTGCAAAAACTATAATTGATAAAACTCGTATAAAAGTATACGACGATCATGGGGCATTAATGATTAATCAGGCACATTCTGCCAAGTTTAAAAGTAAAAACAATCAACTTAAATCTTTTTTAACCACCAACAGTTTTGACATTATTCCGGATTATGTTTATTTAAGTCCTACCATGAAAACTGATTTCACAGCAAGGGGATTTGCAATGACCAACCTTGGTGACGGCACTTTTCGTTTTGTAAAAGATTCTGTTACGCTATATTATAATAATTCGCGACGAACAAATGAATTAGTTTTAAAAGCTGAAGATGGTACTACTCGACTTGGAATAAAAAGGGCGTTTCAAACAAATGTAAGAGGGGTTATCGTGCCTGCCTTTGAAATTAAAACGAAAAAGGCGGACAGTTTTGCAGGTCATTGCGTTAATGAAGTAGCTTATACTAATTACGTGTATTATGATTACACCACTTTCGCTGGTGGGAAGTGGGAAGATGAAGATGAATCTTCAGTGGATGATGAACCTCTGGAATTACAAGTTTCGCCAAACCCTGCTAATACTATCATTACTATTCAAATACCTATTGCTGCTAATACTCAAACATTAAACCTTTATGATAATACGGGGAAAATGGTTTACCAATCCGTTATTGAAGCAGGTGAGTTTGAAATCCAAATTGATATTACGCATTTGGAATCGGGAATTTATTATGCTCAATTGCAACACAGTGAAGCTTTAATTACTACTTCTTTTATCAAAAATTAATTCCTTAAAAACAGCAATATGAAAAAAATTATCTCGCTATATATTTTGCTTTTAATTGGCATTCATTTAAATGCGCAATTAGCATTAGACTGTATTGATTTAAATAAATCTATTACAATTACTCCTGCTATTCCTTTCGATTATATTCCGTCATTGTTTACCGATGATATTTGGGCAACTCCAACTTTTATTACCGACAGGCCGGTTTATTTTATTCACGGCTTAGGTGGCCAGGGCGATGAAGCTGGCACTGTCGGTATTAGCTGGAGCCAGGCATCATTGTGGTCGGAAGAAAATTATTACATCAATTCGCGTCGCCCCGATTATGCCGATGTTTCTCTCGATTTTGCAGCAACAGAATTAAAAGGCGATTTGGAAAATTATCTATCCGGCAGTCCTGACGCATTTTTAATTGCTCATAGTCAGGGCGGAATTGTAAGCAGGAGAGTAGATAAAATGTATTCCCTCCACGAACTGGGTTATGAACCAAGAACTTTTGGGGGACTGGTTACTTTTGGTACGCCACATCAAGGCGCCATGATTTTAAATAACAGAGATGAACTATTAGCTTGGACAGGCACAACCTGCGAAAAATTATCCGATGGTCCGGTTACGGAATTAGTTGAAGCTAATTTTTTCCTCGACCTTGCATTAAGTCCTGTTGGTATTGATACTTTTGAGAAGAAATTTTGTGATATTCTCGAATTTAATATCGCACCTTTTTTATTTAAAGATTATTTTTCAGGCATTACTGAGAGTTATATGGTAGGCTCAGAACAACTCGCCGAATTAAATGCATTTGTTCCCGAAATTCCTTATGTTTGTTTTTACGGAATTGAAACTGAACCTGTTTTATGGAATACCCTGACACATATTTTTCCGGGACATGAACCTAATAATGTAATAACCTACGGTGAAGAGCCTTTTGGCTCTGGAGGTGATCAAATGCTGGTAAATTATGCCGATGCTATGATGGATAAGTATTGGACAAAATATTATGCATACGACTACCTCGCCGATATTTATTCAGATTTAATTTATGGTTTCGATTTAACTACCATCATTTGTTATATGACAGCGCTATGTTATTTTTCGGCACATAATTCTCTCGAAGAATGTGAAGATATAAGTGCGGCATATTACAAAGGTTTTACCTGGTTTACCGATGCCAATGAAGTATGGGAAGGCCTAATAGGAGCAGGTAGTTTACAACCCGAATCGGAAACTTGTTATTGTATTGATTGGGGCCCGCTTGGTGATGTAAATGACGATGAGTATGAAATTGAACCTGGAACATCATGTTATACCGATGACGCAAATACAGATTGCACTACAACCACAAATTACGCATGGGTTGTTAAACCAAATGATGGTGTTGTGCTGGCAGAATCGGCTAGTGAATGTGTGGGGAATGT
>DAORKJ010000023.1:33134-44685 GCA_035439505.1 Chitinophagales bacterium | reverse complement strand
CCAATTTTGGAACAAGGGCGGCAACTTAGCTTTGTAACCTCAAGTAGAAGCCCTGCTTTGCGTTGTTGTTCCAGTGAGGGGGTTTTTCCAAAATACGGATACATACCAAACTCCGGAATGGTGTTTCCCCAAATCGAAATAACCGGCTTTTTTAAGGCTGCGGCAATGTGCATCATTCCCGTATCGTGGGCAATAACCTGTTGAGCCTGTTGTATAATGGAAGCACTTTGATTAAGTGAATACTTTCCGGAAGCATTAAATATCGTTGCTTGTGAATCGGCAATTATGGCATCTCCAAAAGCAGCATCTTCTTTACCCCCTATCAATACGATTGGCAATTTAATCCGGTTGCATAATTCAATTGCCTTATTCAAGGGAAGTTTTTTGGTGTTATGCATGGCACCAATTACATAGGTAATATAACCATTGTGAAAATTTTGAGGCAATTGACTAATATCTACATGTGCATGATCAGGGATATAAAAATCTAAACCTAAACCGTCATTTATTACCTTGTAGTCATGTAAAGTTGCAAGATAGCGGTCCACAATATGCACTTGCGGCAAACGATTAATTTTAAAATTCACCATTAACCATTTTTGCCAATTGAGTTTGTTGAATGAACGATGTTCAATACCCAAATTTGTTTTAATTAAAAACGAACGCAAATTATTATGCAAATCGATAATCAAATCGAATTTTTCTGCATCCAGTCTATCCATTAAATCCGGCAACTGTTTATCTTCAAAAGCATGAATTTTAGTCAGATAAGGATTGGCCTCTAATAAACTGACATATTGCTTTTTTGTCGCGTAATGAATAGCTGCCTCAGGATATTGTTTTTTCAGGCAGCGGATAACAGGCGTAGTAAGCACGATATCGCCGATTGAACTAAACCTGATTATCAGAATCTTTGAAGGCATTTGTAAATTTGTGACAAATATCTGAAATGTTAGGCTTAAAATTACCCACTGACCCGCGTTGGGTGAATCTTGCGGAAAAAAGTTTGGAGGAAATACTCACCGACCATGCCTATTGTGAGCAAAAGGCAGCATCTACCTGTATATCGCTTATCCAATTATTTCCGGACAGAGAGCGCCTGGTGGACGAAGTGTCGCCTGTGGTTACCGAAGAATGGGGACATTTTAGAATGGTATTAAAAGAGCTGAAAAAGCGGGATTTGAAATTGGGCAAACAGCGCAGTGATGAATATGTGAAAGAATTAATCAAATTTCAGAAAAAAGGGGGCAGCCGTGAAGACCAATTATTGGAAAAACTGCTGATGGCTGCACTTATAGAAGCGAGAAGTTGTGAGCGGTTCCGTTTATTAAGTGAGGGATTAGCAGATGAGGAAATGCGCAATTTTTATCATGAATTTATGGTAAGTGAGGCCGGACATTACAAGATGTTTATTTCATTAGCCAATAACTATATCAACCCCGATAAAGTAAAAAAAAGATGGCAGGAATGGCTCGAATTTGAAGCTTCAGTCATGAAAAATATGCAACTCAGTGGAGAGCGTATTCACTAATTATTTTTTTACAGTAGTAATATTTCTTTCCCATCCGCTCCATTTTGTGCGTTTGATTGCGGAATGTTTAAATACCTGATTAAATATTTCAGCAGTAACTTCTTTCCAATCATTTGCGGCAACATTTTTTAAATCGTCGGTTGGTAAAAATTTTGGTTCCTGATGTTGTTTCGCAAATCGGTTCCATGGGCACACATCCTGACAAATATCACAACCAAAAATCCAATTTTCCATTTTGCCATGAAATTGTTCCGGTATCAAGGCATCTTTTAATTCTATCGTGAGATAAGAAATACATTTTGATGCATCAATCTGATAAGGTTCCACAAGGGCATCTGTTGGGCAGGCATCTACACATGCTGTACAAGTGCCGCAATAATCTTTTATAGGATGGTCATAATGTAAAGGTAAATCACAAATAATTTCTGCCAGAAAATAAAATGAACCCAATTTAGGGTTGATGAGATTTGTGTTTTTTCCTTGCCATCCCAATCCACTTTTTTGCGCCCAGGCTTTTTCTAAAACAGGTGCTGAATCGACAAATATTCTTGCTTCAAAATCTCCAATTTCGTGCTGCAATTCCGCTATCAATAACCGTAACTTTTCTTTTATTACATCATGATAATCTTCACCGTAAGCATACTTTGCAATTTTCAAAGAAGACGATAATGTTTGCTCAGGAAAATAATTATATAACAAACTAATTACCGATTTCGCACCGGGCATTAATTGTGTCGGGTCGATACGTTTATCGAAATAATTTTCCATATAACCCATTTTACCGTGTTTGCCCTGATTGAGCCAACGTTCCAGTTTACGCGCTTCATCGGGCAATTGTTCGGCTTTCGCAATACCACAAAAAGAAAATCCCGCGTTGGCAGCTGCTGTTTTAATAAATTGGGTAATATGCGATTTTACATTATCCTGCATCTGCTATTTGCTGAATAATATCTGAAGTATAAATATGGTTGCCTGAGCCCGATTGTTTCGCTTTAATAAACATTGCCTTTGCAACAGCCTTAACATGAATAGCCCGATATTTTCTCCACCCTCCTATTAACATCGGTTGAATAAATGCCATCAGTGCTGTAGCAAATTTTTCTCCGGAACGATGTTCACGTCTGTCCCCTAACAATAACGATGGCTGAAAAATATGTAAACAAGGTAATTGCATTTCTATTAATTTACGCTGCAACTCACCTTTTAATTTGTTATAAAAAATGCGTGAACTTTCATCAGCACCCATTGCAGAAATAATTAATAATTGCTTGCCATTATTGGCCTTAAGTAATTTTGCAATACGCATTGGCCTGTATAAATCGGCTTCGCGATAAGCTTCTTTATCGTTATTTACATTTTTATTGGTCGTGCCGAGACAACAATATACGTCCGCATGTTGAAATAATGCGGCATGCGATTCAAGGTCATTAAAATCGGTCAAAATATTTTGTTGTTTATCATGAATATTGTGAATTTGTTTTCTGACAAAACAAATTACCTCAGCATAATATTCCTGTTCACATAACAGTGATAACAATGTTGAACCGGTTAAACCAGATGCTCCTAAAATTATTGCTCGATTATTCATTTCAAATATTTAAATGTTTTGTTCCAAAGGAAACAGGTAAAATAATAGAGTGATTTAACCACTGATAATTGCTGATGTTTTCGCAACAATTCCCAGTTATAACCAAGCACCTTCCATTTGTTTTGTGAAAGCGAATCGGCTCCAATCCGATATTGAGCAAGCACCAGCGGAATGGTTTCAGCAACAAACCCTGCGCGTAATATATTCAGCCATAAACCGTAATCCTGGCGTTTTCTTATTTCGGGCATATATTGTTTACCACAAATTTCCACATTATAAACGGCAGTTAAACAACCAATGGTATTATTTTTAAGTAAATGATGGTAAGTGATACGATCCGGAGCTTTAATTATTGACTTTACCGGTGTGCTATCTTGCTGCATAGTAGAATAATAAGTGCAAGTTAAAGCAGACTGATTTTTTTCCATAAACGCAATTTGCAGGGCAAGTTTTTCCGGCAGCCAAATATCATCGGCATCTAAAAAGGCAATGTATTTTCCTTTAGCGATGGAGATTCCTTTGTTACGTGTAATCGCAGCACCACTATTTACAGCTTGTTCGATCAAAATTATGTTGGTATTTTGAGCTGCATAGGTTTGGATAATTGTTACGGACTGATCGGAACTTTTATCATCTACAATAATTAATTCCCAGTTAGCATAGGTTTGTTGCAAAACAGAATCGATGGCCGCTTTGAGCACCTTTTCCGAGTTATAAACCGGCATAATTATGGAAACAAGCGGATTAGTCATTTTTTAAAAAATGCAGACTGCCTTTATACATATGATAAGTAAAGCTAAAAAAGCCAATTGACTTTCTGTATGTGGTATATTTTTTTAGAGCGAAAATGGCATTGGCAAAAATAAATTTCCAGCCGTATACCCTTGCAGTCATTGCACCTTTATCAAAGGCTACTTCCTCATTAAAAATTTTACCCGAGCTGATTGGCGGATGGCTCACCAGATATTGAGGAATAAATTTGGCAGTGATGCCCTTTTTTAGTGCGTCGCTTAACATCACAAATTCCTCACCGGTGTTATAAATCGTTGCCAGACCAAATCGTTCATCGAATTTAATTTTCCCTGTTGCATAAGCCTGCTTGCGAATGACCATCTCCACTATACTCACCTTTGCAGTAGTTCTTACCGTGTGCTGATATGCTTGTTCAGGGTATTGTTTAAAGGGAAGGCCATCAGTAGTCAGAACCTGAAAAGTAAAAATATCAATATCCGGAAATGCCGCTGCCGCAGACATAATATTCGTGTAAAAGTCCGGTTGAAAAACTAAATCATCATCGCAGAGATACATTAATTCACCTTCAGCTTTTTGCATGGCCAAATTGCGACTTTTTCCGGTTCCTTTATCAAACATGGGAACGAAGCGAACATAGGCTGAATCGAACTTATTGTAAAAATTACTATAAGTATCTGTTTTACTTAAATTCGTGATTTGATGTACCACTACAAATTCGGTATCCTCAAACCGATTTTGCAGTAAAGGTTCTGCAGCATAAATTCTGTCGTTAATGGTTGACAGCAGGATGCTCAGTTTCTTCATCAGTTTTACGCTTAAAAAGGAAATTGCTTATTGTTTGTGAGGAAAGTAAAATCAGTATTATTACCAAAGGCATTCGATGTCGCACAGCACCACCGAGGTGATATTCGTAGCCGCCAAAAAGGATAATAAAAAATAGCAAGAATAATAAAAGAGGCAAATGGTTTTTAATATGTAAACGCAATTTGGCAAATATTACGATAAATAAAAATATAAGGAAAATACAATCCAAAAATGGAATGAGTGTATCAATAGGATTATGTTGCACAAAAATTGGCAGCGGGCTGAACAAAAACTGCAAAATGATAAATGGATAATCGCGTGCCATATCCAGATAAGAATCCCAATATACATTTCCGTATCCCAGTTCTCCAACCAGCAGAATTCCTCTGTTTCTCAAATCGGCCATAGTTTCAGGCGAAAGTGGTTCTTCTACTAAAATATACCGAACAGCCAGTAATGCAATTACCAGCGTTGACACCATTATACTCACTTTTGCCAATCGGTTGATTTTGAGTTTATAAACCGCCAAAGCACCTAAAACCGGAAATACCATTACAATTAATTGTAATCGAATGGCGCAAATAATAAGGCTGCCAATTAAAAGTGATTTCCATTCCTGTTTGTATAAGAAATTAATAAATCCGTTAAAAAATAATGCAAATCCAAACAGGATAAATGCTTCTCTTAACGGAGCTGTCATATACACCATACTTGCCGGCCAAACCAACATCAATAAAGTAGCTGTAAATTCTCCTGCAGCATTAAAAGTTGGCAATGCCACTTTCCATGCCCTGATAAATATCATGAGTGCTATCAGATATAAAAAGATACAGAAGAAAACAAAAATGACCGGACTGTTCAGACAAATAGTACCTATGAATAAAGTCGCATAATAAAGCACTAATATATTTTCTGAAGAAGTTTCCGGATATTGTCCGCTGCTTATCATAAAGGAGTATAACTCCGAATCGGGTAAATAGGGCAAATAATTAAAAAAACTATCGCCAACAACTAAAAGGAAATAAAACTGGAAAATGAGCACAAGCACCAGTGTTGCTTTTTTGCTGATATTAAAAAAAACATCACCCAGCCGATATATCAAATACGAAAACACGCCATTGTAAACTAAAAAAATGAGGTAATCGTACCATTCAATATTTTCGAAGTAGGTCTTCATCCTTTGGTTGTTTAATTATCGTTGTTTACTTTTTTGGACCGTCTTTGTCTTAAAAAACGAAGGTAAATAATCTGTTTGGCTTCCGGAAGGTTTCGGGTATAGTACATTTTCATCAGCATGACAATCAGGAAGCTGGTAAGTGTGGCTAACGCTGCTCCCATAATGCTCATACTCGGTATCAGGATGAAATTGAGTAATATATTGATAACGCAGGCTATAATAGTTGCCTTTATGATGGGGAAGTCGTTTTTCCTCACATACAATATGTAATGGAAAATAAGGGAGAAGTTTAAAACCATTTTGGATAATACCAGCACTACAAATGCGTTGTAATCGCGAATGTATTCATCGTTTTCAAGCGATTTTAATAACGGGATTATCAATATGGCCAAAGCCACGCCGATTATGATGGTGTAAATTACCACCTGTTTCGCAAATTGCGCTAAGGTTTTGCGATAATCATAATTACTCTTATGAAACGTTTCAATCAGTCGCGGAGAAAAAATAATAATAACTGCAGTATGCACAAATGTTTCTACGATATTACACATGTTGGCATAAAAAGTATAAACCCCTACTTCTTCTTTAGTGTGATAATAATCGATAAAATAACGATCGGCGAATTCTATAATTTTATACCCGACAGTACCAATAAAAAACAGCAAACTCACTTTAATACCCTGTTTAATCCATTTCCAGTCGATAGGAATATGTTTGACAGATTTAAATTTGAATTTGGCTAAAAAATACAGGGAAACCGCCAGCGCCGCTATTCCTCCGCACATCCAGAACAAATACAACCAGCGCAAACTTTTTAATTCATCCACTCCGGCTGTCCACAAAATTAAAATCAGATAAGCCCAGGAACCTGTTCTAAGAAATAAAATGATATTCGCAATAATAGGTTTTGAAAACACTACAAACGTACGATATGCTTCCTGCGCTAAATGTTCAAATATTAAAATTGCATAAAAGAAGATGGCAAATTTGATATCAATAACATTAAATACAAATAAAAGTCCCAGAATGGGAAACAATACCAAATAACTGATAAAATAAAATACCAGCTGGTCGCGCAACATTGGGCTGCGGTCTTCCTCTTTAAAATCTAAAATTCTTCTGGAAGAGTAGGTATAAAAATCGAGCCCTACCACATACAACGATAAAGCAATTGAAGTGGTGAAAATCCCCCAAACACCATTTTGTTCTACTGTAAGCTGATCGGCTAAAAAATATACCAGTAAAAACTTTCCAATCAGGGTAGCTCCTCTAATACCCAGATTAGCTGAAGTAATCCAATTGGTCCGTTTCATCTTTTCAATAATATTCATGGAGTCAGGCCGGGCGATTCAATTGGATGAAATCAGGTACATCGTTAAACGGGAAACAAAGGAGGAGTTTGCGGTTGGTCATACGGTTTTCCTGAATCGAAGGCGAATATACGGCGTATTTCGTGAATTTGTGGGAGTAGAAATGTGGATGTAGGTGTTCATCGGTATTTACAGCAAAAGACGCAACATCTCAAGCCTTAGTTGCAGCCGGAACCCGCATCAGATAAAACACGACAGCAGTTACAACACATGCTGTAAAACCAAAAGCAACTTCAGGACCAAAAACAGCCCATAATACGCCTGCTAATGCCGAAGCTCCAAATGCTGCCATACTTGCCAAACCGGCATAAGCACCAATTGCTGTTCCTGCGGTTGCTGCAGGGACAATATTGGTTATCCAGGCCTTCGCAATTCCTTCTGTGCAGGCAGCATAAATGCCATAAATAAAAAACAATATCCAATAGCCAATTTCCATGTTTACGAAAGCAAACCCGATGTAAACGGCAATAAATAAAATCAATCCAAACAAGAAGGTGTTTTTTATACCCCATTTATCTGCAATAATGCCTGCAGGGAAAGCTGAAAGCGCATAAATCAAATTATAAAAAATATAAATGGTAATAATATTTACATCGCTAACGCCGCTAGATTTCATTTTGAGCAACAATAACACATCACTGCTATTTACTAACGCAAAAATGAGTAAACCCCATAACAATTTTTTATAGGAACCATCGGCATTTTTAACATGTGAAAGAAATGAAAAAAAGTGAATCTTTTTTTGTTGCGGTTCGCCTGCTTTTTCTTTTACAAAAAAGGTAAATAATACTGCAGCTAAACCCGGGATAAATGCAATTAAAAATAAAGTTTGATATTGCCCCGGATAACAAGCGAGAAACCACAATGCAATTAATGGACCCAGCACTGCACCAAACGTATCCATAGATCGGTGGAACCCAAAAACTTTTGCTTTATTTTCTTTGGTGGTAGCATTCGACAATAACGCATCGCGAGGCGCAGACCGTAAGCCTTTACCTGTGCGGTCAATTGTGCGTGAAAAAAATATCCAAATTGGCGTGCTGAATAATGCCAGCATGGGTTTTGAAATGGCACTTAAAAAATAACCCCATTGCACAAATGGCAAACGTTTTTGACGAACATCACTAAGCTGTCCAAAATAACCTTTGCTTAAACCGGCAACCATTTCAGCAAACCCTTCCAATACACCAATTAACACCACAGAAAAACCGATTGAACTCAAAAAAACCGGCATAATTGGATATAACATTTCACTTGCCATATCAGTAAACAAACTGACAAGGCTTAATACTAAAATCGGGCGGGTGATATAGGGAAAATATTTTTTCACTATGATTATTTATTCCAGACTTAAATTTTCATCGCCGGGCTGGTAGGCCATGTAAGTTATAATAAATTGTAACATTTCATTTGTCGTTTTCATCGAATCAAATCTGTCACCTCTGTCTATAATTACCTGTGGAGGGAAATAAGGGTTATTGATATTTTTTTCCGTATTATCAAAAACACCTTCTACATGAATAACTGAGCCTGCAGGAATTACTAGTACTTTTTTATACGTATAAAAATATTGCCAGCGAAATTCCCATTTAGGAATACGTATCATCGGAATAGTATCGCCGCGTGGTGTTGTAGCATAAGCAATAAACGATTGTCCTAATAAATGCATATGCGGATTTACGGTCAGCACACTCATGGTTTCCTGCACATTATAGTCAATGGTAAATGATTTAATTTCATTAGCCGGAATTACCAATGCGGGTTTAACAGGCGCAACACCTAAGGAACCCATTAATATTTCATAAGTCGGTCGCTGCGGAGGAGCATCTGCGAAAAAAATATTAAACTTCGAAGTGCTGTCTATAGCAGCTTTCGGTGATGGTCCAAAATGATAATCATTAATAAAAAACGCACCCTGTTTACTCATACGAAATCCGCCAATGCCGGCAGGATATTTTGCAGGAGATACACCGGGTAAATAATTACACACCAAAGGCACTAAAGTAGGATACGAGCCGTCATCATTTTTATTGTCCATTGCAGTTTGCACAGATTCAGCGGACTCAGCCAAATTTGTTGCAATTATTTTTTGCCCCCCAAACACATTAGTTTTTTTTCCGGGTTGATATTCAATTAAATTGGCATTCATATGATGCGCCAATTTTTTATTTCCCGGAATAAATTCAATCATTTTTACATATTTATCTTCAGGCAAATCGTAAGGTATTTTTACCAGAAAAAAATGGTCTTTATTATTCCCTTCAATTTGAATATCAGGAAATGTAAGCACTAAGTCAGGTTCTCCAATTTGTGAACCGATTGGGAAATTTGGTAATGCAGGAATATTTTTTTCATCACCGACAGGGCAACCATCTAATTGCCATTTTTCTAACATCGCAATTTCTGTTGCCGTAAGTATCCGTTCTTCTTTAAAACTGGTGTAGGTTGGGTCAGCAGGCCATGGTGGCATAAACTTAGACTTAGTCACCTTCACAATTGTTTTGGCTTTTGACTTTACTTCTTCATAATTGGTAAGATTAAACGGGCCAGCAGAATTATTTCTATGACAAGGTGTACAGTTTTCATATATAATAGGTGCAATATGTTCACTGTAAGTTACTACATCAGGTAGTTTTATCTTGTCTGTCTCTGTAGCATTATTATCTTTTTTGCAAGCGGTTACCATTGCTAAAAGCATAAACAATATTCCTATTAACAGCTTACTACTTTGCATAATTAATGTTGGTGTTGCATTTCTATATAACATCCTACTGCTGTTGTTTTATGGTAAGGAATTTTACTTCCACTCAACAAGGCATATAATACATCGCGGACATAAAACTCAGTTATTACCTGTCTTTTCTGCCCTAAATCTACTGCCCAGTTGTCGATAGCCCCCGAATATATTACTTCACCATTTTTGTCAACTATAAATGATTCAGGTGTTATACTTGCGCTTAACTGATTTACGAGTGAAAGTTGCTCATCGAAAATTACAGCTTGTTTCACCTGATAAGCTTTCATAAAACTATCAATTTTATTCCTGCTGTATAATTTACCGGGAAAAACATTAATGAATCTTACATTTTCAATTTTAAATGTCGCTTCAAGTTCGTTAAGTGTTTTGGTGTAATTTTCACTCAATGGACATTCCGGCGACATAAAGGTTAATACCGTTGCTGAATATTTATCGAAATCGGAAATTTTATTTGTTGTGCCATCAAAATAAGACCAGGAAACATTTGACTGTTGCTGCTGATTACAAGCTAACAACAATAAAACAACCATCCAAAAAATATTACGCATTTGTTTTGCTCTTTAGTGCAAGGTTGCACATTTTATACAACATTCTTGCGCCAACAATTGCATCCCATTCATCATCACCAGGAGCTACTTCAACTAAATCGAATCCAATAATTTCGCGCCCGGAGGTAATAATTTCATTCAATAAATAAACAGCTTGCTCATAAGCTAATCCGCCCGGCACAGGTGTTCCTGTATTTGGGCAATAACGTTGATCCAAACCATCAATATCGAAACTGATATATACTTTTTTAGGTAATTCTTCTACAATCTGACGACAAATGGCTGTCCAATTAATACCATTAAAAACGGCATCTTTTATTTCGTGATTAAAATAAGTAACAACACGACGGTTAGAGCCGTTTATCAGATTAATTTCATCATCACAAATATCTCTTACACCAACCTGCACTAATTTTTTAACCTGCTCATTTTGTAATGCGTTAAACATAATACTGGCATGCGAATAAGTAAACCCTTCATAAGCATCACGTAAATCGGCATGTGCATCAATTTGCAATATGCCAAATCCACCATGTTTTTCGCCTAGTGCTTTTATCAATCCAAGCGGAGTGCTATGGTCACCACCAATTAAAGCAGGAATTTTTCCATCTGCTAAAATTGCAGATGCTTCATTATAAACATAAGCATTCATTTTTTCGCATTCGGCATTTATTTCTGTTATCAATTCATCTGCATTTACTGATTTGCCTTTTTCTAATGCTTTAATATGTGCAGCAGCTTTTTTTCTAACTTCTGTATTTTTCTTTTTAATAGTTGCAGAACTTTTTTTCGTGAAAATACCATTATGCCAACCATTCGGATTATCGTTATCGTACAAATCGATTTGCGTTGATGCTTTTAACATGGCATCAGGTCCTTTAGCAGTTCCTGCACGATAGGAAACAGTAACTTCCCAAGGGGCAGAAAATAATACGAGTTCACTCTCTTCGTAGGTGAAAGGCAGTCCAAAAAGTTGATTATTGGCAACCCCTACTCCATTGGCATTAAATGCGGCTATTTTT
>DAORKJ010000023.1:7431-33034 GCA_035439505.1 Chitinophagales bacterium | reverse complement strand
AAAAAGTTGATTATTGGCAACCCCTACTCCATTGGCATTAAATGCGGCTATTTTTGCAGTTTTCGAATCCATGCAACAAAGATAAGGATTGAGCAACCAAACTGTGTAGGATATGCCTGTTATCCGCTATTGATATGGCTTACCTCAAGCCAAAGCTGAGCGCTTTAATGCTTTTCATATTCAGCATCACACCACATGCCTATTCCAATTGGGAAATCGCGCCATACGTCTTCTGCAACCTGACGATATACTACTTTATTACCAAAAAAGCCGGCGCAAAACATGAGCGATTTAGTTTTTTCCGGTAAATCCTGCACCCATTCCAGTGATAAAATAAAATCCTGGTCGATGTGGAGGTTGTAGGGACGTAAATCAACTTCGGCACTGCGTTGATCGCGATAAACGGTAATATAAATTGGCAGTTGGTGCAATAAATCACCGGGCAAACCATTTTTTATGTTGTAGATATTTATACGAAAAATAATGCTGTCATAATCCACTCTTCCGAAGTTAAATCCGCAGTTTTTTAAGTAATAATCTTTGCCATCTTTAATCTTCATAACGGTTCCTATCTCTGAACCCAAGTCATCGGAAGTAAATCCTGCGATGATAGACGGAGAATCAAATTCGTTACCTAATATTTTAGATTTCATATCGCGTGGGCGAATCATCACTTCGCCTAAAATTTCATCTTGGGGTTGCAATTTAATAACAGCCTTTTGAGCTGCAGCTAACGCTTTAAATTCACTCACCAGCATTTTTTTCGCCTCATAACCTATAATAGAAAAACGAATGGAATCATTGTTGTAAACATCGCTGATAGTAATGTTAAAAGTGCCGTCCAATTGCGCAACTGTTCCAACAGATTTTCCGGGAATACCGATGCTCACAAATGGCAATGTTTCTGCTGTTGTCGCATCCAACACTTTGCCTGAAAATACCTGTGCCTGTAGGCCTCCTGAGAGTAATAAAACGCTTATAAAAAGTTGAATTTTTGAGATTGTCATCCGTATTGTTTTGGAGTATGACGATGGTAAGGTTACAAATGTTACAGCGTGATAATTATATGACAAAAAAAAGTCCCGATGTAAAAACACCGGGACAAAATATACTTTGTTGCAATTAATTAAGGGAAAATACCCAATGCTAAATAATCGCTTGCAATTTTATTGATAGCTACAACAAATGCTGCGGTGCGTAAATTTTTGCAGGCAACATTTGATTTCCATTCGTTGCGGATAGCATGATAAGAATTAATCATTGTTTCTTCCAAACCTGAACGAACTAAATCAATTTCATCCGGGCCTTTAATGATTTTATCCACTTCAACAGCGTTTAATTTTTTGCCGGTTAATTCTTCAATAGCTTCAACAATTCTGCTATTGCTTCCTTGTTCGAAACGTTTTTGTAAACGGCCAAAACGAACGTGGCTTAAGTTTTTTAACCATTCGAAATAAGAAACGGTAACACCACCTGCATTTAAATACATATCAGGAACAATCATTACACCCATATCAGTTAAAATATCATCAGCTTCAGCAGTAACAGGACCGTTAGCCGCTTCACCAATAATTTTAGCTTTTATTTTAGATGCATTGCCTTCATGAATTACATTTTCTAATGCGGCAGGTATTAAAATATCACAAGGTTGTTCCAATATCTCTGCAGTTGCATTAATATTAGTAGCACCAGGGAAATTTAAAATACTTCCTGAAGATTTTCTGTGATTAAATACTGCATCAACATCAAGTCCGTTTGCATTATAAATTGCACCTTCATATTCGCCGATACCAACGATAGTTGCACCACCATCCTGGAAGAATTTCGCAGAATAGTAACCAACGTTACCAAGACCCTGAACAATCACTTTTTTACCTTTTAAGCCGGTAGATAATCCAAGTTCAGCCATATCATCAGCAAAACCAACAGCTTCACGAACGCCATAAAATACACCTAAACCGGTTGCTTCACGACGACCGTTAATACCGTGCTGCGTAACAGGTTTACCGGTAACACAACCGTAACCGTCAACACTACCCGGATTTAACGCCATATAGGTATCTACAATCCAGCTCATTTCTTTTTCACCTGTTCCGTAATCCGGAGCGGGAACGTCTAAGCCTGGACCTAACATTTGTTTTTTGCATAATTCAGCCGCATAACGACGTGTAACGCGCTCTAACTCTTCAGTTGAAAATTCTTTAGGGTTAATTTTAATACCACCTTTAGCTCCACCAAATGGAACATCTACAATAGCACATTTGTAAGTCATTAAACTGGCTAAGGCCATAACTTCATCTTCGTTAACCATTGAGTCGTAACGAATACCACCTTTAGTAGGTGTGCGGTGATGGCTATGTTGAACACGCCATGCTTCTATCACCTGAAATTCACCCTTTACTTTTACCGGAAATTTCATGTGGTAAACACTGTTACACACTCTGATCTGGTCGAGGAGACCTCTAGGGTGACCAGTGATCTTCGCTGCTTTTTCGAAGTTTTTTTCTACGCTTTGAAAGAAACTAGTATTTGACATATAAAATAATTGGTTTTAAAATTGTTAATAGTGATCGTTTATTTATTCCGAAGTCCGGATTTTTTTACTTGTTTTTAATTTCTTTTTCCAATTTGCTCAATTTGCGGTCAATGGTGGTCAGGTAAAAAATTAACCCGGCCAAAATGATAACAACTACTCCAACCACTACGTAAATAAGGCCATTGCTGCGCAAAACATTATCTACAACATTGCCATTCGCATCAGCTTCTACCGTTTGAGCGTGCGCAAAGGTAATGGTTGCCATCAAAAAAAAGAATGATATTAATTTCTGAATATAGGATTTAGCTTTTTTCATTCGATAGGTATATTATTATTGAGATAATGAAGCCTGCCCATACGGTAAATTATGGATGAAATCCACAGGCCAAGCAGGAAATAACCAATTACCGCAGGGTAAAACACCATACGTAAATGGTTGTCGAGCTCATACACGGTAAAAGTGGCATTTCCGCCGCTTCCCGGGTGCAATGAGTCGGTTAATCTTGGAACTACGTTTATGGCTACATTGAGTAAAATGAAGGCAAAAATGCTGTAAACAGCAGAAACTCTGGCTCTTTTTTCTTCATCTTCAATACTGCCGCGCAAAATAAAGTATGCGAAATATATGAGTAGGCCGATGGCAGTCCCCAAAATCTTGGTATCGTTGGTAATCCAGCTAACCAAGTTGCCCCAAATATAATTGCCCCATAACATGCCTGTCAGGTATCCTAAAATACCGAACGCTACTGCCATGCGCAATAAGGCCACAGCAGCAAGGTCGTATTTAGTTTTACCGGTGCGCAGATATTTAATACTATATACCAATGAGGTGAGCATTAACAATAACATGGCAAACCAGCAAGGCACGTGGAAAAAGAGGTTGCGTACGGTTTCGTGTAATAAGGCTACGTTGGGTATTTCAACCAGTAAACCGTAGATAAATGTGTATCCGAGCAATAACACACAAAGCACCTTCCACCATTTGGTATGCAACTGTTTCAGCATTTTTTATTGATCAGTATCACAAAAAAAATCGGCAAAATCGCCGGACTGTTAATCGCGCCAAAGATAAGGAAATAATACCATTGCAAGTGCAATTATCATCACATTTAGCGCAGTAAGATACAAGAGGTCCTGCAGGTTGATGTCCAAATTGTTTTGTTGTATGGCATTGAGCGAAATCCGTATGAGAATAATGATAATCGGGATGAGCAAAGGGAAGGACAAAATAGCCATCAAAGTGCCGCTGTTGCTGGCTTTGGAGGCGATAGCAGAAATCATTGAAAACGTGGTTGCAAATGCCATTGCTCCTAACAACAATGACAATAAAAACGAGGCGTTATCGACTATCGGGTAACCGGAGGTGACGGAATAAAACAATAAAGCTATCACAGCCAAAAACAACATGATAAAAATATTATAAATAATCTTCGAAAGCATGATATCACGCGGGTTTGCCAATGTATAATAATACAATTGTCGCCCTGCAGATTCCTGCATAAAACTTTTGGCCACTGCATTTACGGCGGTAAATAACATGATAATCCAAAAGAGCACCACCCAAACCGGTCCGCGCAAATCCTGCCCGAAAGTCATAAAAATGATGAAGACAATGCATGCCATGTATAACAATATGCCTGAAATCGCATACTTGTTGCGATACTCCATTTGGAGGTCCTTTTTCAATAATGTGAAAATCGCCATGGGGCAAAGGTAGTAATTAGGACAATAGGCATAATTATCAGTAAAACAAATCCATGATTAGGAAATATGAATTAGGATGATCCCATTTTAGATTAAACACATAATTGGTGACTTTTGTGTTCACCAGCTTTAAAATCTTCAATTAACTTTGGGCGATGAAAATCACGAAACTTCTTGTAGCCAATCGCGGAGAAATAGCAATTCGCGTAATGCGCACTGCCAAAGAAATGGGGATTAAAACTGTTGCGGTATATTCTGAAGCCGATAGAAATGCCCGACATACACAGTTTGCAGACGAAGCTTATTTGATTGGGCCACCACCCTCTAACCAGAGTTATTTGTTAATGGATAAAATAATTGAGGTGGCGAAGGCCTGTAGTGCCGATGCTATACACCCGGGTTACGGATTTTTGAGTGAAAATGCTGTTTTTGCACAAAAGGTAGAAGCTAACGGTATAATATTTATTGGTCCTACGCCGGAAAGTATTGACATGATGGGCGACAAACTTTCTGCAAAACAAGCTGCCAAAAAGTTTAATATTCCAATGGTTCCCGGAACCGACCATGCTATTGTGGATGTTGCCGAAGCTAAAGCTGTTGCAGCAAAAGCCGGTTATCCGATATTAATCAAAGCTAGCGCAGGTGGTGGTGGTAAAGGAATGCGTGTAGTGAATAATGATGAAGAACTCGAAGAACAAATGCATCGTGCGATGAGTGAAGCACTTTCTGCATTTGGCAGTGATGCAGTGTTTATTGAAAAATTTGTTTCCTCTCCGAGACATATAGAAATTCAGGTATTAGCAGATATACAAGGCAATGTGGTGTATTTATTTGAAAGAGAATGTAGTATTCAGCGCCGTCATCAAAAATTAGTAGAAGAAGCACCATCATCAGTAGTGAGTCCTGAGATGCGAAAAGCAATGGGCGAAAGCGCAGTAAATGCAGCTAAAGCATGTAATTATCGTGGTGCAGGAACTGTTGAATTTTTAGTGGATGCCGATCTGAATTATTATTTCCTCGAAATGAATACGCGTTTACAAGTAGAACACCCGGTTACAGAATTTATTACCGGTTTGGATTTAGTACGCGAACAAATATTAATTGCTGAAGGTAAACCGCTTTCGTTTACACAGGAAGATTTAAAAATTCATGGTCATGCCATCGAATTACGCGTAACTGCGGAAGATCCAACCAATAATTTTTTACCGGATATTGGAAAACTCATCACCTATCGCCGACCACAAGGTCATGGTATCAGAGTGGATGATGGTTATGAAGAAGGAATGGATATTCCAATTTATTACGACCCACTTTTATCTAAATTAATTGTGCATGCTGCTACAAGAGAATTGGCTTGCAAAAAAATGATTCGTGCAATTGATGATTATAAAATTTCAGGCGTAGCTACTACTTTACCATTTGGTAAATATGTCATGCAACACCATGCATTTTTATCGGGACAATTCGACACAAAATTTATTGAAACGTATTTCACTCCTGATCAATTAAAAAGTGAAAATGCTGGGGAAGAAAAAATAGCCGCATTAATGGCAATTAAAGTACTTGAAGAAAATGGCTCCGCAGCAATTGCAACTCATACTGTGAATGAAGAAAGAAGCAAGTGGAAAATTAACCGCTTGTAATATTCCATTTTATCGAATTATATTGTCAGTATATTCGTTTACATGCAATTGTAATTAGGTGCTGTGCATTTAAATTAAGTTGAGCACTTTATTCCTGCTGCTCATAATTTTCACAGTAACTTATTTCCTAAATCGAAGTCAAAATCAAATAATTTCCGGGAAAATCCGTTTATTTGTTTCCACCAAAAGCAAATTAAATGAAAAGTTTAACCCTGTCAATATGCATACTGCTGAGTATCAGCACTTTCGCTCAACCCGGTGAACAAATCACGGTTTCTGCTCAGCAGGATAGTATAGTTTTTACGGTAAATGGCGAAACAAGTGCTATTGCCAATAAGGATATGGCTGCCTATTATTTGTCAGAGGGAATAGCAGCTGCAATTGAAGGAGATTATACAGGTGCAGAAAGTAAATTCAAAGTTGGCTTGTTGTATGACTTAGAAAATGCAGAAATATTATACAATTTAGGATTAGCGCAATATTATTTAGAAAAATTTGAGGAAGCCATTAAAACTTTTGATGCAGCTGCCGATTACGACCCTGAAAATAAAGACATTTATAATCAGCGTGGATTATGTAAGGCGCGTTCAGGCTTATTACAAGAAGCAGAAATGGATTTTATTATTATGTTGAAATACGACCCGACTTTTGCAATGGGTAATTATAATTATGGTATTTTAAAATTACAAATGGGCGAACAGGAAATGGCTTGCGAATTGTTAAATAAAGCAGACCAATACGGCTATGAAAATGCGCCTGCAGTAATTGCTACTTATTGTAATACTTTTGACAATTAATTTATTGTACACACTCAGCGTCGTACATCTTTTTGCACATCTCATTTCCGATTAAAATTCCTTCACTCCAATCGGTGCAGGCATCTTCATCTTTCATTAAATTAAACCATGCAATGCCACGTTCAAAATAAGCGTCACCGGCATCTGATTCCATTCCAATTACTTTAGTAAGTGCAATAACAGCTTGTTCGTAGTTGTTGGTCTGGTTGTAAATAAATCCGATATAATACCAGGCATCAGCATCTTCCTGGTCTAATTCCACCACTTTCGAAAAATCTTGTAAGGCAGCTGTATAATTTTTATTCGCGAGATAACTTAATCCTCTGTTGTAAACAGCATCAGCAAAATTATTTTGGAGGCTGATTACTTTGTTAAAATCTTCTATTGATTCATCTAATTTTCCTAAGCTGTATCGAATATTACCACGGGCAAAAAATGCCTCAACATAATAGGGGTCGTAATACAATGCTTTTGTATAGGCATTTTCAGCATCTTCTAATTTACCCTGTTCGCCGTAAGTAAAACCTTTCCAATAATAGGCTTTTGCTTCACCGGGTTTTAACATTACTACCTGATTAAAATCAAAAATAGCCGCATCGTAAAATCCTGCAAAAAAATTGCTTAAACCGCGGTTAAAATAGGCTTCAGGAAATTCCGGCGTAAGCATAATACATTCCGTATAATCGGATATTGCACCTGCATAATCGTGATTTTCATATTTGTCGTAAGCCGACTCGAACCATTGATCGGCAGTTTGAGCCTGCGTAACTACCGAATTAATAACAAAAACAATAAATAGCCATTTCTTCATGCCGGTTGTGCCAATTTTTGGGCAAAGTTAACCACAATTTCCCCGATTGCGTTTGCCAAGGCGAAACTTTTACTGCGAAATGTCTGCCAAAATCATAAAATTGTTTTAATTTAGATGATATTAACCAAATTAAACAAATCATGAAAAGAACTTTTTACTTGTCTCTCCTCGCTTTTTTAACGACATTTCAGGCTACGGCGCAGGTTGTAGCTTTTAGTGACGATTTTGAAAGCGGACTTGGAAACTGGACTTACACCGGATTGTGGAATACCACTACCAGCGAGTCGTTCAGTCCTACACATTGTTTTACCGATAGTCCCGACGGTGATTATCCGGATGTATTCAGTTCAGAAGCAACTTTGGCTGTTGATGTAAATTTATCGGATGCTTTAGATGCCGACATTAAACTAATGGCCTTAGTAGATTTGGAAACCGGCTTCGATTATGTGTATTTGGATGCATCTACAGATGGTGGTGGCGATTGGACAAATATTTATGTATTTAATGGTGAAGACATGTTTACCTGGACAGAATATGATATTCCGTTAGGAGCATTTGTTGGAAGCGAAAATGTGCGTATTCGTTTTCGTTTTGAAAGTGATGCTGCATATTTTGTTGATGGGCTATATATTGATGACATACAAATTATCAAATATAATATTGATGGTGCCGCACCTTTAATTTTACACACACCAACTAATTTATATGAAGGCACATTAGGTGCAAATACTTTGCAGGCAGAATTAATTGATGCTTCGGGTATCGCATCCACCACTTTGTATTATAATGAAGATGGCGGACCTTATAATGCCGTTTCAGGAATTAATGTTGTTGGCGATTTATATGCTTATGAAATTCCTGAATTAACTCCAGGCACCTGGGTAACGTATTATATTGAAGCAACCGATACCTATGCCGTTCCAAATACAGCAACTTCACCTGATTATGAAATAATTGCAGGAAATTATATTGGTTATGATGATGGAATAATTGATTTTGTATCTGATATTGGTACATTAAGTTTAACAGGTTATGTTTCAGCTGCAGTGAAAATTACATTAACAGGAGAAACAGATGTAGTAACAGCGATTATTCAAAATTATACCGATTATATGCGACCAAATGATGATATACAATTTCATATTTGGGCAGATGATGGCACAGGATTACCAGGTGATGATATCATTCCACCTTTTTATGTTACACCTGAACCAACATTAGATGAACCTAATCGAGGAACACGCATTGACTTGCGTGGTATACCGGAATTAGAAGGCATTTATGGTGATGTATATATCGGCTATACTGTTCCCGGTGGCGTAGCTTGGACATCTTATACGAACACCTTGGTGACTGACCGCAGTTATGTGCAAACAGCTTTCGGCTGGTCGTTATTAACCGGTGATTTTCATTTTAGAGTAGTAACATCTGAATTAACAGGTGCACCTGAAGTTGATTATACTTATTCAGCAGTTGCAGAGCCATTAATTAGTTTTACCGATTTATCTACGAATGACCCTACTTCATGGTTTTGGGATTTTGGTGATGGCGGTACAAGCACAGAAGAAAATCCATCACATAATTATTTAAGCAACGGTTCATTTAATGTATGTCTTACTGCAACCAATGCAATTGGCAGCGGAACACATTGTGAATTTGTTGTAATTGATAATTATTTAACTCCGGTTACTGATTTTTCTTTTACCGGTGACCCAATTGTAAATTTTACAGATTTATCTATAAATATTCCAACTGCATGGGAATGGGATTTTGATGATGGTGGAACTTCAACAGAACAAAATCCAACACATACATATCTTGCTGATGGCACCTATAATGTATGTTTAACATCATCCAATTCAGAAGGAGATGATTTACAATGTAAAATGGTGACTATTAGTAATACACCAAAAACACCTGTAGTTGATTTTAGTTTTTCAATATCAGGAACAACTGTAACCTTTACCGATTTATCTACCAATACTCCTGATTATTGGTCATGGAATTTTGGAGATGGTGGAACTTCAACAGAACAAAATCCATCGCATTTTTTCCCATCACCTGACGCTTATACGGTGTGTTTAACTGCAGGTAATGTTGCGGGTGAAAGCTTTACTTGTAAATTGGTTGATTTTAATAGTGTCAACAATTTGGTAACATTAAATTTCACGCTGACACCAAATCCGGCCAACGATTTTGTTACCATAACTTCAGCGGAACAAAGCAAAGCAGTAATTATGAATAACCTTGGAGAAATTTTATCTACCTTCGATGTTAATCAAACAATGCAATTGGATGTAACCGAATATCCTTCCGGTTTGTATTTTATTCAATTACAAACTGACAATAGCCGGGGCATACAACCTATTGTTATTCAACATTGATTTCCAAACCAACTATCAATACACAAAACCGCTTCGAAAGAGGCGGTTTTTTTATGCTCTAGTCTATCAAAACAGCACAACAAGACTCCAGGGTCTGTATCAGTATGACCAACTTCTTTGTCTCTGCTGAGTTTCTTGCAACAAATCCGTATCTTTGCCGCCTTAAAATTTATCATCATGGGTTTAAAATGCGGAATTGTAGGCCTTCCGAATGTGGGCAAATCGACTTTATTTAATGCACTTTCAAGTGCAAAAGCTCAGGCGGCTAATTTCCCGTTCTGCACCATTGAGCCAAATGTTGGCGTTGTAACCGTGCCGGATAATCGCTTAACACAATTAGAAGCCCTGGTTCATCCTGAGCGCGTTGTACCTACAACTATCGAGTTTGTTGATATAGCAGGTTTGGTAAAAGGCGCATCAAAAGGCGAAGGTTTAGGCAATAAATTTTTAGCTAACATTCGTGAAACGGATGCCATTATTCATGTTGTTAGATGTTTTGACGACCCTAATATTGTACACGTGCATGGTAATGTTGACCCTATTCGTGATAAAGAAATTATTGATTACGAATTACAATTAAAGGACCTCGAAACCATTGAAACACGTTTGAGTAAAAGTCAGCGTGCCGCAAGTATTGGTGATAAGGATGCCAAAAAATTAACAGAAGTACTTACCGCCTACAAAGCACATCTCGAACAGGGTAAAAGTGCACGTAGTTTAGTGATTGATGAAGATGGTGCTAAATTAATTGCCGATTTATTTTTACTCACCATTAAACCGGTAATTTATGTGTGTAATGTGGAAGAAAAAGATTTAAAAACAGAAAATGATTTTGTTCGCAAATTACGTGATGCTGTAAAAGACGAAGATGCCGAAGTAATTGTAGTAAGTGCCAATATTGAAAGTGAAATTGCGCAATTAGAAAGTTTCGAAGACAAACAATTATTTCTTGAAGATTTGGGGTTAACCGAAAGTGGTTTAAACGTACTTATTCGCGCCGGATATAAATTATTAAATCTGATCACCTACTTTACTGCCGGCGTGAAAGAAGTTCGCGCATGGACTATTCACAAAGGAATGACTGCTCCGCAAGCTGCAGGTGTAATCCATTCAGATTTTGAAAAAGGATTTATTCGTGCAGAGGTTATTAAATACAACGACTTTATTCATTACGGCTCTGAAGCTGCGTGTAAAGAAGCAGGTAAACTTAATGTGGAAGGTAAAGAATATGTTGTTGTGGATGGTGACTTAATGCATTTCCGTTTTAACGTATAAGCAACTAACAGTAATTACCTGGGCGCATACCATTTACAGCAATAATATTATCTAAACGAATGAGCAAACCCTGCTCTAAGTGCATATATTCCACTTTTTCCTGCGTAAACAAATTTTGAATTTTACCGGTAACTGAAATCTGCTGCTTAGCATCATCAAAATATTCAATTATGGCAAGCTCCCGTTTGGTGGCAATTGATTCTAAGATGTCGTAAAAACTACAGCTGATGGGCGTGTAATCGTTCATTATTACAAAACTATTTAATTACCTGAAAAGTTCCGGTTTATACCAATTTTCAAATAGGTACAATTCATTTGCTGACTAGCAGTGCATTTAGTTTTTTACGAACACCGAGCGGTAATTTGCTCCATTGGATTGCACTACAATAGTGTATAACCCGGATGGTAAATCGTTTACTGATGTGGCACTATTAGAAAACAGGTTTTGTTGCACTAATTGTCCACTCAGGTTGAATATCTTAAACGAACCATTATTAAATGGGAAACTAATTATATCTGCGACCGGATTAGGCTGTATTAAAAATGTATTGTAGTATAGGCTGTTTCCGGGTATTAATTCTGTATGCGTCAAGTCACCCCATGGAACACCGTTAATAATAGCACCGTTTAGATGATAGCCAATTAAATCATCGCCAATCGTTTTCGCAAAGTAGTCTGTTAATCCTAAAAATGAATGAAATGAATATCCTTCACCGCCAAATAATATCATTCCATGATAATCACAATTATCAACTTCTTGTATTCTATCAGTATAAATTTGTTTACTAATTTGGGGATTTAATCCACTTTTATCTATATGATTGATTACAAAACCTAAGGAGTACATGCCCGAATTTTCAAAACTTTCATCATTTAAAGATGCCGGACTATACATCACGTTACATAGTGGTCCTCCAAGAACGTATTGGTATGCCTCTTTATAAAAAGTGAATACATCGTTTGTTGTAATTAATTCCACTAGTTCATCATCTTTGTAAATATTCAAAACGGTGTCGGTAAAATAGCGTATACTTCCATTGGGATACGTAGCTTTCCAAATCAACACATCATCTTCTACATAATGAAAATAATCATCCCATTCGGGGATAACAAACCCTTTATTTATCCCATCAACGGAATACCCCTCCAACAACTCAGTATAATAAGGATACAACAATCGTGGATTTTCAAATCTGAACCAATTTAAATATTGAATAAAACCGTTTGATTTACTCAATTTAATTACCACTTTATCTATTGCATCCGAATCAGGTAATTCAACATCTACATTTATAGAAAAATATTTTACGCTATCTACCACATCGAAAACTGTTTCAGTGCCTATTGAATCATACGATATCGTAACAAACGACCAATCCGAAACCGGATTAGTATTTGGCACATCCCAGGAATAACCTATCGTTTGAGGATTAATAAATTTAACTTTAAAGCCCGGGGTATATGCTGAATAAAAATAAAACGTATCTGTAATTACATCACATCTATCTATAACAAAATACTCCTCCTCAATATCATCTATTGAATCAAAACATGATTCCATTTCAGGGTCAGGGAAATGCCTGTTAAAAAAATATTGGGTCATGTCGCCTTCAATCACCGTGGAATCCTGATTAAGGTTATATACAGATTCATGTGAAATAAAATGATTTGCATTCGGAATAAAAGGCATCCAGTCTTGAGCGAAAATAGATGAGGATGAAATAATCAAAACAATACAAATTAGTTTTTTCATGGTCAAGGGTTTATAGGATAATAATTTTTTTAACCATTTTTTGTTGTCCTGAACGCACCATAATAAAATAATTACCAGCACCCAGGTTTGCCGGAATGTTCCATTTTATTATTTGCTGAGCTGTACCTTTTGCAGACGGTATTTCCGCAATAATATTTCCTTGCATATCCAATAGACTAATTGTTGAATTTGAAGGTTGTGCAAATGTTACATGCAAATTGATATAATCCGCGGCAGGATTGGGATACACTTGTAATGAAATTGATTCAACTATTTCAGGTTGTATAATGGGCACAGCATCAATATTAGTTGTTTTCCATAATCCGCCACCAACACTACCGGCCCAAACTGTTTTCCCTGAAGGGTCGTTTGGATCAATCATGATGGTGCGAGTTCTGCCGCCAAAATTATTGGGACCTCTCTCCTGCCAAATCAAATTATTTAATGTTCCGGTTGCTGATAATTGTGCCTGCCATAAACCTCGTCCATGTGTAGCAGCAACTAATAATTGTTCAGCACTTTTAATGCGCAACATATCCGTTCTCACAATTGGAAAATTGGTACATGGCATCCAATTAGTTGAATATCCGTTGACATTATTTGTGTAAAATACACCTAATTCTGTTGCCAGATAAACAATATTCGGAAAATCAGGATGTATAGCACTCCAATAAACTGGCATATCCTGTAAATTGCCTTCAATACAATGCCAAGTTGGTTCAAAAGCCATCGCATTAAAACTTTCCCAAACACTTTTTACATTATAATTTGAGTAAGTAACAATAACATGATTAGCATCATTTACATCAACAACAATACTACTGCAATAAACTGTACTTAAAAATCCGGCATCAGGTAATGAATCAAATGGGTCCAAATTAAATGGCACTACAGTAGCATCTGAATTATAAGAATCATCTAAACGATATATGTCGCCCGAACCTGAACTTTTACCAATAAATAACGAACCGGGAGCAGCAGGTGATGAAGCAATTGCAGAAAGCACACCATTTAGGTTTACGCATTTTAGCCATTGCCCAGTATCGGCTGTTGATGCATTTTTTAAACGCATTAATCCGATATTCGAACATTGATAAATAACTTCAGGGTCACTGGCATCAATATCAAATGGATTTATAAATAAAGTATTATAATCTTCTAAATTCGGATTGGTAATTGTGTCCGGCATTTCAAAACCACCATTATTAAATCGGAATAATCGTTTGAGTTGTGATGCCGTATAAAATACCTCCGGTTTTTCGTGATCATATGCTGTAAAAGCACCGTCGCCTCCTGACACCATTTTAAAAGGCGCATTTCCTGAGTCATAAGTATAGGGTGTTCCATTATCTTGTGTACCTCCCATCAATTGCGAAACACCTTCCGTAGGATGGACAGCAACAGAATAAAATTGAGTTACATTATATCCATAATTTCTATCGTAAATAAACGGTTGTTCCGCAGTGAAATTTGTTGTTCGATAAATACCGCCATCGTTGCCAAAATACACTTCATCCGAATTACGGAAAGTTATTTCATGTTGGTCCACATGCATAAATCTAATCAGGACACTATCCAAACCACCTGTTGTCATACGCTCCCAGGTTTCACCTGCATTACGCGAACGCCACAAGTGTAATCCGCCCATCGCAACAACGTTGGCATTATTCGGGTCAACTGCAAGCGATAAATCGTACCATGCTTGTTTGGCCGCAAATTCATAATTATTTTCCGGGCGATTTATTTCTTCCCAAGTTGCACCTTTATCTGTTGTTTTATAAACCCCTTTTACGCGATAGTCAGATGAGTTACAAAAAATACTATAAGCAACATTTTCATCTGAAGGAGCAGTAGCCATTTCAATTCTAAAAAATCCCGAAGCCGGCAATCCGGTTGTTTGTTTTACAAATGTTCCAGCATCACCAGTTGCTGAAAAATAAATACCATCGGTTTCAAAAATACCAATTGCAGCAAATACTTCACCGCTAGAAGTTAGTTCAATATCGCATACAGAATTTCTAGTTGCACCTAAGCTAACACCTAATACTTTTTCCCAACTTTCGCCGCCATCTTGTGAACGCATCAAACCACTTTCACGAGTGGCAACATACACATCACCATTAGTTGGGTGCACCACTATATCCTGGCAATAATCAAAATTACTATTTGCAGTTGATGCTAATTGTGTCCAGGTTGCGCCACCATCAATTGATTTAAATACTCCTGCTCCTTTAACGGCATCAGCATTAAACCAACCTTCTCCCGTACAGAAGTAAAATACTTGAGTATTTGATGGGTCGTAAGTAATTCGGGTGACCGCTAAACTTGGAAAAAAATCATTTATCTGTTGCCATCCTGTTTCTTCAGTTGTTTTTAGTACGGAATTATCCTGCTGGTAATAACCTTTAGCTTTTAATGCATAAAATGCGCGCATTAATGCACCTGAAGGAATATTACCTGAAACAGGGTCGGCAGTTCTCAAATAATCATAATCGGCATTGGCCACCATTTCGGCGAGTTTCTTTTGTTTTACAACTACCTCTGGTCCTGATTGTGGTCGATTGCGAATATACCCCACCAAAATCATTATTCCCAATACAAAAAATACCCGATACAATTGATTCATGCCATTTATTTGAACCCTAAATTTAAGCATTTATACCAAAAAATTCAAAATGCATTAATTCGTTATTCCGTTCCCATCGAAAATGCATGAAAATCCGCTAGTAAAGGTACTTGCAATCGAAAGGGCAACATACGCTCAATTTATTTTCATCAACCTGCACCTTAGTTTGAAAAAATTAATAATTGCTTCCCTTTTTTATTGAACATCGCAACTTTTCTCCTGATGGCAAAACATGGACTATCAGACTCAACCTAGAACCGGGCAAACAATATCAATATGTATTATCCACTAATTTTCGAGATACTCAGGGCAATAGATTAAAACCTTATTTGTTGGATTTTACAACACCTCCGAAATAATTTTTAAATTAATTTAAGATTATTCAATTTTAATCAAACACATAAATGTTATGATATAGCAGAACTTCAATTTATGTAATTTTACAGGAATTATTTCGACAAATGACAAAAAATGTTAATGCGTTAATAACTAAATTTTCGGAACAGCCCAAAAAACTATTTTTAATAGATGGTATTGGTGCCTTGTTTACTGCAATACTTATTGGTGGTATTTTAGTGCAACTTTCTCCTTTAATTGGATTATCAAAAATCATATTATTTCAATTAGCAGCAATTGCTATCCTTTTCGCATTATATTCCTTTTCTTGTAATTTGTATTTGAAAAAGGTAAAACCGATATTTTTTCAACTTATCGGATATGCCAATTTATTGTATTGTGGATTAACGTTACTCATTCTCCTAATTAATTGCAGACAGGTTCAACCCTTAGGTTATGTTTATTTTTTTGCTGAAATAGTGATAATTTTTGTTTTAAGTTATATAGAATTATCAGTAGCTAATAATTTGAAAATAAAGGGCCAATAACCTACCAATTGGTTTAGGATATCCTACCGGGTTGTTCGAGATACACCGTTTTAAGTAACAAATGATGACATAGCGCCCCAACCTAAGAGGCAACTGACTGGTAAATTCAGCCTAGGCTAGTAGTGCTTTCCCCCATTTTTAAGGTTTCAGGCATTAAAAAAGTTATTGTTTAGCCTTGAAAGTCAGTAAAATCAGCTATTCAAGGATAAATTTGTTAAAATATGTCAAATATCTTTGACATTATGTATAACATTTTTACCTTTGTGTCATTATAACTATACAACAACTAAATACAATTATATGGAAACCAAAGAGAAACAAATACTCGTAACCATCGTTAACACCATCCTGATTTTTGCGATTTACGCCTATTATGTATATGACCGCTACCTAATTGACAATCCGGAATTACTCAATGACAGCAGTTTTTGGGGGAAAACATTTTTAGTGCTTATACCGGTAGCCATATTAGCACAAATTGTTTTGCATATCATTTTTGCTATCATTAATGGAATTCTTACCAGAGAAACGATGGATATTATCACTGATGAACGCGATAAATTAATCGAATTAAAAGCCATCCGAATTTCTCACTGGTTATTTACATTCGGATTTTTATTAGCAATGGGCTCACAAGCCATTGGCATGGAAACTTGGGTAATGTTTGTAACACTGGTTGCTTCCGGTTTTATTTCCGGCATAATATCAGAATCAGCTAAAATTTATTTTTATAGAAAAGGCGTATAACATGAGCAATAAAATAAAAATCGATAAATGTGCCATCACCAATAATATCCGCAAGCTTCGTTTTATGGCTAATGAAATGACGCAACAGGATCTTGCTGATAAAACAGGTGTTACAAGGCAGACAATTGTTGCCATTGAAAATGGAAAATATTTTCCTACACTGGAATTAGCATTTCGTATTGCACGTGTATTTGAAACACCATTAGATCAGGTATTTGAATTTCAATTTATTCCATCAGAAAAATCATAACTATTATGCAGGCAGTTTATTGCACACAATATGGTGCTCCGGAAGTATTACAATTAAAAGAGGTCCCAACCCCTACACCTAAATCACACGAAGTACGTATAAAAATTTATGCCACTTCAGTTACTGCAGCCGATTTTAGAATCAGGAGTTTTAGTATCCCAAAAGGTTATGCATTTTTTGCAAAACTCGCGCTTGGATTCAACAAACCAAGAAAACCTATTTTAGGCACAGAAGTATCTGGTGTTATTGATGCAGTAGGTAATAAAGTAACTAAATATAAAGTGGGTGATGCGGTATTTGCATTAACGTTAGGTAAGTTTGGTGGCTACGCCGAATATGTTTGTCTGAACGAAAATGCTTCTATGGCATTAAAGCCAGAAAATATTTCATTTGAGGAAGCTGCTACTTTACCTGTTGGTGCATTAACTGCACAACATTTTATTCGTGTAGCACAATTAACCCCTAATCACAACATATTAATATACGGTGCATCAGGTAGTGTAGGCACTTTTGCAGTACAATTTGCCAAATTAACCGGTGCCCATATTACCGGTGTGAGCAGTGTTTCAAATAAGGAAATGGTTGCTGCTTTAGGTGTAAATACCTGGTTGGATTATAATGCACCTGATTTTGAGCAACAACTTGCAAAATACGATGTTGTATTTGTCGCTGTCGATAAACTGCCGTTTGAAATCGCCAATCGCATATTAAAACCTAAAGGGATGTATATCAATGTTACTTCGCCGTTTAAAACATCGGCTATGAAAAAAGCTGCAAGATTAGAACAAAAAATAATAGTCACCGGAAAAAATCCTGCTGTTGGTATACCGGAAATGCAACAATTAAAATCGGTAGTTGAGCAAGGTAAAATAAAACCTGTTATTGACAAAACATTTAGTCTGCAACAAATTGTTGAAGCACATCACTATGTGGACTTAGGACATAAAAAAGGGAATGTTTCCATCCAAGTTTATGGAGGATAATTTGAGACTTATTGTAATTTTTACAATAAGTAGTTAATTCAACGAAATATGAGAGAAAGTCTGGTAGCTTGAATTATAAAAAAGCAATGGAGCAATTTCGCAATCCATGAAGTTAATTAGCGGGAATTTAGCCAGTTGTTCGATGATATCTTCCTCATCGTTGGCTACCATGGTAATCCAAAGTTTAGAACGGTCCACCGAAACACAATAGCTGGTAATTTTTCCTTCAAACATCAGGTCGTTTACAATAGCACGCTGGCTCGGAATGAGTTTAAGAAACTCATCTGAGTTCACATCGTGTAAGTTAACATCAACCATAAATTCTGGCATTCCGAAGTCTTTAGACATACAAATGTAGTGTTTTTGATGATATAGTATAAACGAGAATAAAACGGTTTAGGTTGTATTCGATCTAAATTTTAACGATTTTTTTTGGGGTATTCAAACCACAACAGTTTTCCTTTACCTGCTAATTCGGTTGCTTTTTGTTTGGGGTCAAAACTAATGGCAACAATAGCGCAAGTAGGCATTTCACCTCCGAATTCGGGAGCAAAATGGTTAGCTAATTCCGAAAAAGTAGGATTATGACCAAATATGGCTACGGTATCAGTTTCTGTAAAAGCTGCCTGTAACATTTTTTCAATAAGTGAAATTTCCCCGAAATATAATTCCGGTTGGATAACGATATTTGCAGTATCGTACTCAAGTTGCTCACAAAAAATACGGCAGGTAGTAAAAGCCCTAAGTGCCGGACTAGTCACCATTATTTCCGGAATTTTACCACGTTTTTTCAATACCCCTGCCATTATTGGAGCATCACGCAATCCTCTGTTGGCCAATGGGCGTTCAATGTCGTGTAATCCAGCTTCTGCCCAATCGGATTTAGCATGTCGTATGATATATAACGTTTTCATTTAGTCGGTAGCCGTTTGAAAAATACATAACCATTTCTCTCACCAATTAATTCCATACCCTGCATTTGATCAAATCCGTCTTTTTTGCGGACTGTGGTTACAAAATAAGCGGGTTTATCAATATTACCGTAAACCAGCCAAAACGAAAATAAACTTCTATAACGAGCCGCTGTGTATTCCTCTTCAGGGTGTGTGGTTTTTAGCCATGTCAAAAAAGTAGGATTAATATTATCGGTAGGTTTTCGTTGACCATAAAACAAATGCGCATAACTTTTATATCCGATTACTTCTTTATAACAATCCTCCTGGTTTTTTTCTTTCAAAAAATCAATCATAGCTCCTTGTGAATATCTTTCGATATTAGGCACAAACAACACAGTTGATAGATTAATAGCAACCGCCGCAGAAATAAAGAGTACCCATATTGCTTTTTGAACCATATTTCGGCTATTGTAATAAAGGGCAACAATAAGTGCTATTAATACCATTATCGGAGGAATTATCTCTAACCCATTCCAATTACTTTCGGCATATAAAGCCTGGTTCGAAAATTCATCTTTCACATACTCCGCAATTAATGAAGGGTGTTGCAGCAGAAAAGGTATCAACAATGCTAAACTAATAAATACTGTTCCCGTAAATATAAGAATGGCTACCTCCCATTTTTTCCATTTATCGACAGTTGCATATAATCCGTATGCTCCTAAAAAGGTAAACGGAAAATAGGACATTGATGAATAATGTGCAATTTTGGTTTGCACAATTGAAAATACAATCATTACCACCCAAAAAGTTATAATCATCCATTTCTTAAAATCCAGGTAATTGGTAGATGCATCCGTTTTTTGAAATAATGGCCTGATTGCAAACGCAGATACCGGAAAACATAAAAAGAATACCACGACAAAATGATAACCAAAAAACCCTCCATGACTGGCATCCTCAGTAGTTGCCAAGCGCAGTTGGTATTTAAAAAATTCAGATAAAAACCAAGTCCCATTTTGAGCAACTTCAATTACCACCCAGGGCAATATACTTAACCCAATAAAAAAAACGTAGTATACAATATGTAATATTGGAGGAAAATTCCGGAATCTATTTACGATATAATAAATTCCGATAGTCAGCCCCACAATACCAATACCAACAGGACCTTTTGTAAGTGCCGCTAAACCGGCAGCCAGGCCCGAAATAAATAACCATTTTAGTCGGAATTTATTTTGAGCATATTCAGCGAAAGCATAAATACCTATAAACATGAATAAATTAAACCAGGGATCAATAATTCCTGATTTAAAATAAAACTGTGGTAATATACTGCCTGCATAAGTTAACACCCAAAGCCAGGCAAATTTTTCATCTTTTAACTTTTTGCCAATGGCGAACAATAACATTAAGGTCAAAATACCACAAACCGCATTGGGGAATCGCGCAGCAAATTCATTAATACCAAAAATGCGCATTGCTGAACTTTGCAACCAGAAAAATAAGGGTGGTTTTTCCCAAAACTGCTGATAATCCACCTGAGCCTGAGTATAATTGCCGGTGAGCACCATTTCACGCGATGTTTCAGCAAAATTTATTTCATCCCAATCAAATAAGTGTGATTTTCCTAAAAACGGGAAAAATAACATGCTTCCTGCAATCAGGATAATGAGATACGGTTTCAGATTACGCATACTTTGACGGTGGAAAATTACGAAATGATTTCGTGGCATAAGTGTATCTTTACCATATGTCAAAGAAAAAAAAGAAGCAAAATACGCGGTTAGTTAAAGCAGGGCGCGACTTTGCGGCTGAGTTATATTCCTTTCTGATTGATAAATCGGCAAAAGGAGCATCGTTGAAAGTGATTTTTAAATGGGCCGGCAAAACCGGGCAGTTAGATGGCGTTTTTGACGCAATTGAAAATTTAGTCTCCGAAGGGAAAATTGAGGAGTACGCACCGGATATCTTCAGAGCCAAACAAAAAACAGCGGCAATAAATACCATGATTGGTATTGTTGATATGACACAAAGCGGAAGTGCTTATGTAATTATCGACGGCCATTTATACGATGTATATGTTCCCTCTCACAAAACCAACAGAGCATTTAACGGTGATACAGTTCGTGTAAAAATTACTGCTCTTGGAAAAAAGAAAAAACCGGATGGAGAAATCGTAGAAATTCTTAAACGCGGCAAAGAATTATTTATTGGTAAAGTTGATATCAACGATAAATTCGCATTTGGTATTACAGATGACCGATTTAATAATTATGATTTTTACATTCCCAACGAAGAAATAAAAAAACATAAAATAGTTAGTGGCGACCGCGTAATTATGCGCATAAAAGACTGGCCGCCAACTATGAAAAACCCTATTGCTCAAATTGTCAGTAAACTTTCACAACCAGGTAATCACTCCAGTGATATGGAAGCTATTTTAGTGGAAACCGGTATCAATTATATTTTCCCGAAAGAAGTTGAACAACAAGCTGAAGAACTCCCAACAGAAATAACCAAAGCGGAAATAAAACGCCGTCGCGATATGCGCGATATTTTCACCATCACCATCGACCCTTATGATGCTAAAGATTTTGATGATGCAATTTCATATAGAAAACTGGAAAATGGATTTATCGAAATAGGTGTACATATTGCAGATGTGTCACATTATATTATTCCAGACGGACCTATTGATAAAGAAGCTTATTCACGCGGTACCTCTGTTTATTTAGTTGACAGGGTTATACCTATGTTACCTGAAAAACTATCTAACAATGTATGTTCGTTGCGTCCACACGAGGAGAAATTAACCTTTAGTGCCATTTTTGAAATGGATGAAAAAGGTCATATTGTAAACGAATGGTTTGGTAAAACAGTAATTTATTCGGACAGGCGATTCACCTATGAAGAAGTACAGGAAATTATTGAAAGTAAATCAGGCGAATATGTAGATGAAATTTTAGCTATCAATAAAATCTCCACTTTATTACGCGAAAAAAGATTTGCCAGTGGTGCAATTTCATTCGAAACGCAAGAAGTGAAATTTATTTTAGATGAAAATTTTGTCCCGACAGGTTTATATGTGAAGGAAAGAAAAGAAGCCCACATGCTGATAGAGGACCTCATGTTATTAGCTAACCGAAGAGTAGCATTTCATTTATCGAAAAATTTCACAAAAGTTCCGTTTGTATATCGTGTGCACGACACACCTGATATTCAAAAATTGGAAGAGTTTGGAGAAAACGCAAAGCGGTTTGGGCACAAATTAAAATTGGATTCACCCAAAAATATATCTGCAGAACTTAATCGTTTGATGAATGATATAAAGGGCAAACCTGAGCAAAATATTTTAGAAAGTTTAGCCATTCGTTGTATGGCGAAGGCAGTATATACAACAAAAAATATTGGTCACTATGGCCTCGCTTTTGAACATTATACACATTTCACCTCTCCTATTCGCAGGTATCCGGATTTAATGGTGCATCGCATATTGGCAAATGTGTTGGATAATCATGTTTTGTTATATGCTAACAGAGAGCAGTTGGAAGATAAATGCCGTCACTCATCAGCTACTGAACGCAAAGCCATGGAAGCTGAGCGTGAAAGTGTGAAATACAAACAAGTTGAATATATGACCAAACATGTTGGTGAAAGTTTTGATGGTGTAATTTCGGGAATTACTAGCTGGGGCGTTTTTGTCGAAATAGTAGAAAATAAATGCGAAGGTATGATTCACGTGGATAATATTCGCGATGAATTAATGTACGATGAAGCGCGTCGCAGATTGGTGAGTTTAACTAATTCGACAAATTATGAATTGGGTAATAAAATTCGGATTAAAGTTCAAAAAGCAGATTTGGCAACCAGGAAACTTGAATTTATTCCTGATAGTATAGAATAATTTTATTGGTTATAATTCTGTATTTACTTCCCACGTTGGTAATAAGGGCGCCTGAATAATCATTTCTTTTTGTTCTACAGGATGAAAAAACTGGAGCGAAAAAGCATGCAGACCAATTTCATTTTCTGCAAATGTTTTTTTAGCCCCATACTTCGTATCACCAATAATCGGACATCCGATAAATGCAAGTTGTGCGCGTATTTGATGAAATTTTCCGGTATGCGGATGCACTTCAATTAAATGCCCGAAAGCATTTTCACCTTTGTAAATATAATCTAAGGAGCAAGGCAATCTGCTTTTCGCAATTTTATCGTAAACAACCGCTTTTTTATTTTTTACATCTTTAAATAAAAAGTGGTTTAAAGTTGCTTTTAATTTTTCAGGTTTATTTTCAGTAATGGCAAAGTATATCTTTTTAATTAACCCGGCTTCAAATTGCTGATTAATTTGCACCAGAACCGATTTCTTTTTCGCAACCAACATAACTCCACTTACAGGTCTGTCGAGGCGATGTGCAATACCGATTATAGTGTTATGTGGCAGTTTCTGAGCATTAAAATAGTCACCAATACGACCTTCAACACTTGGGTTGCGGTAACGGTCGCGTTCTACAGCAATACCAGCCGGCTTGTTCACCAGCATTAAATGTTTGTCCTCGTATAATATGGGTAGTTTTTCCATCTGCGTCCAAAAATAACCTATATTTAAGGTCTAAAACCAATTTTATAGCATGAATGCAGAAATATATTTATGGATCAATGCTTTTTTATACGCCGCATTTGCCCTTTGGTGTATGATACAGCCAACCACTACGGCAACATTTTCAGGACTGTCTTTTTTAAATGTTTCGGGACGAGCTGAATATTTTGCGATTTATGTTGGGCTCGAGGCAGCATGGGCCGTTATGTATATAATTTGTGCCCTCAACGATGATTTGCAATTTGCAGGTGTATTCTATTCCGTTTTTTTATATGCCGGAGTGGTAATTGGCAGATGGATTTCCATTTTTCAAAAAGGAGTTGCTTCTAATAATACCTACATCATAGCGATACTTGAAATTATTTTGGGTGCTTGGGCAGTTGTATTATTATCGCAATACTAATACACATAAAACTCAATATTATTGCTGCTTACAGCTAATCAATTAATAAGATATGGTGAATGTTTTTTGAGCGTCAGACTAGTGTAACTTATGAAATTTTATAAAATAAATTTGCATTTGTCAGTTTGCTGATTATATCTTTGCATCACGTTCTTTAGAAATTACTTATCAAGAAAGGTGGAGGGACTGACCCTACGATACCTTGGCAACCCATAACAATTTAACTCGTTGTTGTGAAGGTGCTAATTTCAGACAGATAAGTTGGAGAGATAAAAAAAGATATTTAAGCTCGCCAATTTATCGGTGAGCTTTTTTTATGCCCATCGGTGAACCATACAATTAATTTGTAGGCTACAACCTTTATGCATAGGGCTTTCCGGTAGAAATTAATTTTGATAAGTGTTTTCTGATTGAAACAATTTTTTCAAATCAAAAAACACTTTATTATGCAAAAAGAAACAACAATTATTCATGCCATTCCGGTTGATGAACTTACCGGAGCCATTTCAGTTCCCATTTATCAAACTGCAACTTATGTGCAGGAAAGTCCGGGTATCCATAAAGGATACGACTACGCTCGCAGCAATAATCCAACCAGAAAAGCTTTGGAAGATTTAATAGCAACACTGGAAAATGGTGTAGCAGGATTTGCTTTTGCCAGTGGTTTAGCAGCCATTGATGCTGTTTTAAAATTATTAAAAACCGGTGATGAAATTTTAGCAGTTGATGACATTTATGGTGGTGCTTTTCGTTTGTTTACACATGTTTATGAAAAATTCGGCATCAAAGTAACTTATGTGGATACAACGGAAATAATTAATGTAATCGACAACATCACATCAAATACAAAACTTGTTTGGCTTGAATCACCAACCAATCCTACTTTAAAAATTTCGGATATTGAAGCCATTTGTAATATCGCACATCAGTATGGTGCATTGGTTGTTGTAGATAATACGTTTGCCTCGCCGGTCGCTCAACAACCCTTGTTATCCGGCGCAGATATTATTGTCCATTCAGGCACAAAATACCTGGCAGGCCATAGTGATGTAATTGCAGGATTAGTGGTAACTAAAACAGCTGCCTTAGCTGAAAAAATCAAGTTTATACAAAATGCCAGCGGTGGTATTTTAGGTCCGTTTGACAGTTGGTTAACCATTAGAGGCATTGAAACATTACCATTACGCATCGAAAAGTCGAGTGCGAATGCACTTGCTGTTGCAAAGTTTTTAAGCGAACACGAATTAGTAGATAAGGTATATTATCCGGGTTTGCCAACACATAAAAATCATTTGATAGCCACGC
>DAORKJ010000023.1:0-7331 GCA_035439505.1 Chitinophagales bacterium | reverse complement strand
GATAAGGTATATTATCCGGGTTTGCCAACACATAAAAATCATTTGATAGCCACGCGGCAGCAACAGTATTTTGGAGGTGTGGTGAGTTTTAGTTTAAAAAATGATGAAGTATCCAATGCGAATACATTTTGTAGCAATACCCAATTATTTAAATGTGCAGAAAGTTTAGGCGGCGTAAAAAGTTTAATTTGTCATCCGGCAAGTATGACCCATAAATCAATTCCTGAACAAAAACGAAAACAATCCGGGATTCAGGATTCATTAATTAGGTTATCCTGCGGAATTGAAGCGGCTGCAGATTTAATTCAGGATTTACATGTAGCTTTTGAAAAGAGTTTCAGCACAATACAAAAAAATAAATTCATCTCTTAAACAAACTATCATGCAAAGGAAAAATTTAACCATAGGTGTATTTGGATTTGGTTGTGTTGGTCAAGGGTTATACGATGTATTAAGTCGAACACAAGGGCTAAAAGTACATATCAAAAAAATAGGAATAAAAGATGCGACCAAAACACGCAATTTACCTGCCCATTATTTCACCACCAACAGAGATGAAATTTTGTTTGATCCGGAAATAGATGTAGTTGTAGAATTAATTAATGATGAACATGCTGCATTTGAAATTGTTTCAACTGCCCTACGTAATGGAAAAGCAGTTGTGAGTGCAAGTAAAAAAATGATTGCCAATAATTTAAAAACTTTATATGCCTTGCAACAACAGTATCAGGTGCCACTACTTTATGAAGGTGCATGTTGTGCGAGTATACCCATTATCAGAAACCTGGAAGAATATTATGACAACGATTTATTAAACAGCGTAGAGGGTATTTTTAATGGTTCAACGAATTATATCTTAACCAAAATATTTAATGAAAATAAAAGTTTTAGTCAGGCTTTAAGTGAAGCGCAGGAATTAGGTTATGCAGAAACAGACCCGTCAATGGACATTGAAGGTTATGACCCCAAGTTTAAGCTGTGCATTTTATTATTACATGCATTTGGGTTGTTTATTCAACCGGAGCACATATTTAACTTTGGCATCAACAGAATTAATGATTTTGATATTAATTATGCCAAAGAAAAACATAGTAGTATAAAGTTGTTAGCAAAATGCCGAAAAGTAGATAACGCCGTTTACGCCTATGTGTTGCCTCATTTTGTAAATGGCAATACCCAACTGACCAATATTCACAATGAATACAATGGGGTTATTGTTGAAAGTGCATTTGCGGATAAACAATTTTTTGTAGGCAAAGGCGCAGGAAGCACACCAACCGGTTCTGCAGTTTTGAGCGATATTTCTGCATTGAGTTATGATTATCGGTATGAATATCGCAAAACAAGTCAGCTGCTTGCCAAACAGGCTCAAAATGAATTAAAACTTGGAGATTCATTAGCACTCGATAACAATTTACATTTAAAAGTATATGTGCGTTGCAAAAACCAGGCAATTGTTCCTTTAACTGACTTCACAGAAATTATAGAAAAATACGAATCAACGGAACAGCAGTATATCATAGGAATAATCAATCTGGCTACCATTATGACATCAGAATGGGTTGAAAACGAGGATATCAACCTGATTGTGCTATAAAACTGACATTATTTTGAAAATCGGGAACTTTTAAGTCCCGATTTTCCTTCATACCTTTGTTACGGCGATGAAATTCACATTAAATATCTACAACAATGCTATTGGGATTCATGAGTATCCCTGGCTTTCGTCTGCATTAGCTTGCTGCTAATTATAGTATTCCTGTTTACACACCAATCCACATTTTTATTACCTTTTTTAAGCTTTTGTTATGATTGCTATTAGCATTACTGATATTATTACCATTAGTTTAACCCTATTTGCCATTATCGATGTGTTGGGTAATGTTCCTGTTATTATTTCTATGAAAAATAAAGGAATTGTACTACAACCTATTAAGACAACCATTTTTGCCGGTGTTTTAATGGTTACCTTTTTATTTTTAGGTGACACCATTTTATCCTTGCTTGGCCTCGATACCCAATCGTTTGCATTAGCAGGCTCAGTTGTTATTTTTTTATTGGGATTAGAAATGATTTTAGGTATTCATATTTTTAAGTCGAGCCCTGAAGGTTCTGCTGCTGGTAGTTTAGTTCCGATTGCATTTCCATTATTAGTTGGTGCAGGTACTTTAACTGTTTTAATTAGTATGCGCAGTGTGTATTCTATTTATGATATATTAATTGCAGTACTTATTAATTCAATTATCATGTACTTTGTATTACGTTCAACAACCTGGATTGAATTAAAAATCGGCAAAACTGCATTACATGCCATTACTAAATTTTTTGGTGTTATTGCATTGGCTTTAGCGATTAAAATTTTTATGACCAATTTTTATCATGCATAAAAAAGTTCCTCTTAAAAAATGAAGAGGAACTTTAATTACGGAGTTGAAATAAACACCATATTTGAAACCTAATTATTTGGTTACAATAAGTTGTTGTTGTTGTTGATTGTATTTTACAATATATGCTCCTGCAGCCAATGATGAAATGTCTATAGTTATAGTTTCGCCGGTGATATTACTCAGGCTTGCCGTAAGTACTATTTTCCCGGTAATATCTATTATTTGTATTGGAGTATCTAAAACTTCGTTTGCATTAAATTGTAATTGCACACGATTTACAGCAGGATTTGGGCTCATTGTAAATGTTGCAGGTAAATCGATAGCCTCAGATTTATAGGTACCGAATTCCAAAGCGGACAGCCAGTATCCGGCTCCAAAGTCCACTTCTGCAGTAAAATCACCAATGGAAAATCCGTCGCTACATATTCCGTATAGATGCATATCACCGGTATTATCAAATTCAATATTCCATAGTTCATCATAAGTATTGTTGTCGCCGAAATCAAATAGATTCAATGCGTTACCATCAGGGTCAACCATTAATATAAAACTATCCCATAAATCGGGGCCAGGATTAGTTAATTCCATAGCACCATAATTGATATAATCTTTATAATAGCCGCCTACAGCAACATTTTGCAAACCATTAACTGCAAGTGAAGTTCCATATACTTCGCCAAAACTGTTTAATTTATTAGCCCATTTTGCCACGCCGGTTGATTTATTTAATTTACAAACTACACTTTCCATGTATGCATCTTCCATTGCAGCGTTGTAAAAAGTATTTCCATCAATTGTCAGGGTATCAATTACAAATAATAAATAAGGATTACCGGCTTTGTCAACTACCATATCTTTTATATTGGTAAAACCGCCAATTGGGAACACATTTGTCCATACCACATTAAATCCGGCATCTATTTTTGCCGCAAAATAATTAAAGCCAGCACTTTCCATTGTTGTGCCCAGTAATGATAAATGGTCGTTAAATCTTCCACTAATAATCAGGTTATTTTTATTGTCAATGGCCATGTTAGCATATATGATATAATTATCGTTATTAAATGCAATTAAATCGGTGGGAGCACCCAATTTATTGAACTTACAAATTACTGTAGGATATACACCACCAATTGGTTCAATAGTTTCACCGGCAAATGTAAATGATTCGTGCACTTCTGCCAGTATATATTTATTCCCTGTTTTATCAACGCAAATACTATAGGCATAATCACTTAATGTTGTACCAAAACTATTTACATACCGAATATTGCCCTCTGGTGAAAAGCCGGCAATAAATCCTTCTTCCAGGCCCTGTGAAACAATTGTTTCACCATCAATATTTAAGGAACCATTAAAATTACCGGCTACTGCTAAGCCGTCGCCTTTATCGTTCGCAATACTCTGAACCGTAATGGAACCTGTACCGGTGAAGGAATAACCCCAAAGTAAATCTCCATCGTGATTAAATTTTAAAACCAGTGACGTCCAAGGACCATCGGTATAAAAATCCAATCCGTCAATAAATATTAATCCGCTATAAGTAATGGTTAAATACGTGTTGCCGAATCGGTCAACCACCATGTGGTTTTCATTTACATTGCCATTACTCATCATGGTCAGATAATTGGGAGTTTGTGCTGTTGTCGTCAGGCTGATTATACTTAATAATAAGCCAACAAAAAATGTAGGTTTCATTTTGATATTCAATTTTGTGTTAAATAATGGTGCAAACCTATTGCGGCGTAGCAGGTGGCCAAAACAAAAAAAGGAGTTATTATTAGGTTCCGGCAGGTTGCTAAAAAGCTACAAGTATTGCCTGCAAAGGGTTGTGGCCAAAATGGCGTATCGACGATTTTGCTTAAATTTGGGCGTTCATGAAGCCTTCAGACCAATTATTTCGTTTAATTAAAGCGCTGGATACCAGTGAAAAAGGGTATTTTAAAAAATTTGCCAAGGGGTATGGCAAGGCCCAGAATTATATTCTTTTGTTTGATGCCGTTGATGAACTAAACGAGTATGATGAAAATGCTGTAATTAAAAAATTACGCAAACAACCATTCATAAAGCAACTTGCCGTTACAAAAAACTATTTATTTGAACTTATATTAAAGTCGCAACGACAATACAAAGCCGATATTTCAAAGTTCGGTAAATTGAACACCCTGATGGAAAATGGTGAAATATTATTTGAAAAAGGGCTGTATGAGGAAGCACTTAAAACCTGGGAGAAAGCCAAAACCTTAGCTCTGGCGTTTGATGAAAAGCCATTTATTTTAGATATCGAAACCAACAAACGCAGATATTATATCGATATGACTGCCTGTAATTGGGCAACATACGCAGAGCCTAGTTATCAGAATAGTTTTAAGTTACTGTCGGCATACGAAAGGATGTTAAAAATCCAGCAGCTATATGTTGAGATTATTAATGTAATAAAAATTCAACCTTTTTTCAGAACTCAGGAACAACGAAGCATTTGGGACAAATTTATGCAAGACCCCTTATTGGCACCGGAAAATGAGCCTGATGACTTTTATGGCAAGTTATACTTTAATTATATCTACAATATTTACCATTTACTTTGCCGTAATAAGGATGAAGCACTCATTTATATAAAAAAAATTGTAGAATTATGGGATAGTCACCAAACGTTAAAAGATATTGAACCTATAAAATACGTTTCGGCAGTAAATAATTATTTAACCAATTTATTATTCCTTGGGGAAAAGGAACAATATATTCAATACTTTGATTCTATTGAATGGCCGAATGGAAATTCTATTTCACGGGAAGCCGTTATATTTGAGCATTATTGGTTATTAAAAAGTAGCTATTACGGCCTAAAGAATAACATCACTGAAGCAGGCCAATTTTTCGTGTCTACCTTACCTCAGATTAAGAAATATGCCCGGTATATCAATAAAGTGCGTTTGATGATAATGTACTTTTCAATTGCGCAATATTATACCATGGTAGGCAATTATGTCCTATCATTGGATTATTTGCAACTTGTTCAAGACTCCAAAGAAATAGAATTACGTAAAGATGTTCAGGCAATGGCCCGATTGCTTATACTTATAAACCATTTTGAATCGGGTAACAATATGTTAATGGAACATCTTACACGTTCTACTAAACGATTCCTTCAAATAAATAATAATTACTTCGAAACTGAAAAGTTGTTTATTAAACATCTAACATTGGTATTAAAGTCTCCGGACAAACAATCCAGGCAACTGGCTTTTGTAAAAATGTCAGAAGAAATTGATTCTTTGTTTGCAGCCAATGAGCAGGAAAAAATTGCATTAGACAGTTTACGTGTTAGTGAATGGATTAAGTCGAAAATTGCGAACAAACCATTTGGCACCTATATAGAATCATTAGTTTAGGTTCAAAAATTAAAATAAATTACCGGAATTTTCGTTTTAGCATCCATGAAAACCGCGGTTGCCATTATTTTATTCTTCGTATGTAATGCTTGCAAACCATTCCTACCGAAAAATGAGCATTTTCAAAATGAAACTTTACAAAGAATTGCAAACCCGGAAATTCCATTAGCGCAAATTATGGATTCATTTAAGTTGGATAAAACACAAACCCGTATTTATATTGATAAATCGGAGCGGGTATTAAAAATTTATGCTAACAATCAACTGCTTAAAACCTATCCGGTAGTTTTGGGAGGTAACCCAAAAGATGATAAATTACAAGAAGGAGACAACTGCACACCGGAAGGCAAGTTTGCTATAAGAGATTTATATCCGCATAAATCCTGGGATAAATTTATTTGGGTAAATTATCCAACGGCAGCAAGTTATGTGAAACATAATGACGCCAAAAAACAAGGACATATTAAAAATAATTCAGGTATAGGCGGAGAAATTGGTATTCATGGTGTACCTGAAGGAAAAGATGATTGGATAGATAATAATGAGGATTGGACAGCGGGGTGTATCTCATTAAAGAATGAACATATCAGAGAAATTTTTGCATCTGTTCAAACCGGGACTGAAATTGAAATTGTGCAATAATATCACATGAAAATAAAACTGCTGTTAATGATTATAATCAGCGTATCAGCTATTTCCTGTAAAAATAAATTGCTGATAAAAGCGGGTATTACAAAGGCACCAATTAATGAAGCGTTAATAGACACTACCGGAACTACCTTGCAAACCAGGATAAAATGTCCTGAAGGTTATTCAAGAACAGTAGCCGAACCTAATAGTTTTACCTCATTTATAAGGAATTTAAAATTAAAGCCACATGGTACGGATGTTCAATTGTATAATGGTAAGGCCAAACAGGTTATGGTGCATTGCGGAGTTATAGATATGCCTATACGCAATAAAGATTTACAACAATGCGCCGATAGCGGAATTAGGCTTTATGCGGAATATTTATATGCCACTAAACAATACGACAAAATACGTTTTAATTTCACAAACGGACAATCATGTGCATACGTAAAATATGCCGAAGGTTTTAGAATGCGATTTGAGGGTGAAAAGGCCGTGTGGTATCCCTCCAAATTAAAGGATTACGGCTACGAAACATTTTTAGATTATTTAGATTTGGTATATATGTATGCCGGTTCATTTTCGCTATCTGAAGAACTCATAAAAAGACCGATTCAGGATATAGCGCCCGGCGATTTATTCATATATCCCGGATTTCCCGGGCATGTAGTTATCGTATTAGATGTTTGCCAAAATGAAACTACAGGTGAAAAATTATTTCTTACCGCACAGGGATTTACACCGGCGCAGGAAATTGAAGTGTTGGTAAATTTAGAATCAAAACATCAGAACCCGTGGTATACTATTCCGGAAGCAAATGTTATTACACCACAATTTGATTTTACTGTTGATCAGTTATACAGATGGAAATAAAAAAGCGCATTCATTTTTATGAATGCGCTTTAAAAAAGTTAATCGGATA
>DAORKJ010000022.1:42002-45838 GCA_035439505.1 Chitinophagales bacterium | reverse complement strand
TTTAATATGCGTATTGCATCATCCCTGTCCGTTGGTTTACCAATAATGGTATCTTCTAACACAACAACGGTATCTGCAGTTATAATAATATCGTTAGCATTACACATGGTTTTTGCGACAGCCATTTTATTATTGGCAATTATCAGCGGCACCTCCATAACAGGAATTGCTGCATCAAACGACTCATCTACCTCAGGTTTAATTACCGTAAATGTAAATCCGGCATCTGCCAATAATTGACTGCGGCGAGGTGAACCTGAAGCTAAAACAATCGACATAGTTAAAATTCTAATAGATAATAAAATGGCATTAATCCTAAACCTAAAAACATGGCAGCTTTTAATAAAGTGCTTACCAACCCATATTCGTTTTTAGTTGCAGATGTAAATAACCGAACAGCAATTACTGCTAAAAATACCATTAAAATAACGATATATATTAAATACAAAGATCCGAAAATCTGCAATACATCTAAATAAATATAACCCAATGCAGCCATGGTTATCAGCACAAAACCAATGGCAATAGCTTTTGCAGTTTTTACACCATATTTAATAGGCAGCGTTTTTGCCTGATGCCTCCTGTCGCCCTCCACATCTTGAATATCTTTAACAATTTCCCGCACCATGGTTAAGGAAAAAGCAAAAAAACTAATTCCGGTAATATAATCGATACAAATACCGGCAATATAATAATCACCCGGCCTTGCCAATTGATATAATGAAGGCTCAAATAACATGACAATAATAACACTCATTGCAGCCAATACAGCAACAATTAAATTGCCAATAAATGCCGTTTTCTTAAATGTTGCAGAATAGAAATACAATAAAAATATCACTACTACAAAAACCGTAATTAGTTCCCAGTAATCGATGGCTAAACTTAAATAAATGCCCAATCCCAACCCAATTCCGGTAAGCAACAAATATCCGTAAAATGCACGCTGAGGAGCTATCATTTTCCCGATAATTTGTTTACCTGGTTTATTAATGTTATCTATGTCAACATCAAAATAATCGTTGATAATATACCCACCTGCACAAATCAAAGTAGTAGATAACACGAGTAAAAAAAACTGCCATTCATTAAGCGTAAAATGTAATCCGTACGTGGTAAAATTAGGTTGTAAAATAAACCAGTCAATGCAATATTGAGTGAGCATTAACAATACTAGGTTAATGGGCCGAATAAGTTGAAACCAGGCTTTCACAGTGTGTTGTTTGTTGATTGAATAACGATTGAGTGTTACCAACTAGTATACCGTATAACCGATTATCTACAATTACAGATAATTTGTATATAAAATGTATGCAATTGTAGATAATTTATTTTTGTGCATCGCGCCATTCATAAACCCATGCGCTTTGTATCATTTCTAAATGACCTTCATTACATTCTTCTCTTGTCCCTTTAAATTCCGGAACTTCCAAAACCCATTCTATCAATTCGGTAAACCGAACGCGATAAATTTTTGATTCATTAAAATCATCACCAAATCGTTCGTACAATTTCAATGCGATATCTTCATGGTCTGCCCAATAAATTGGTGGCTCTTCAAAATGGTTCATAGTATAGTTAGATAAATATTTTTATGATGCAATAATAGTAGACTGATCAGGAACAATTACTTCGATATATGTATTATCTTCCATGATATCACACTGGCAACTCAATCGGGAATTTAAGCGCGGATCGCGTGCACGGTCAATAAAATCTTCTTCCTTTTCTGTTGTTTCCGGAAGGTGTTCCATACCTTTTTCTATATACACATGACAGGTGCTGCATGCACAAACACCGCCGCAATTATGATTGAGTTTAATATCGTTTAATAATGCTGCTTCTAAAACAGTGTACCCCGGTTCAATCTGAATTTCCCGTGGTTCGCTCCCGTCCTCAAAATTATATTTAATAGTTATCATAGCCTGAATTACGATTTGTTTTTTAATGAATGATTTAACACACTTTGCGCCAGCACATCATATAATTGCAGAATTTCAGGATGTGCTTTCAGCATACTTCGGTGTTTGTTAAGTGTAACCATATCGCCTCTTGATGCCGGACCTGTTTGCAATAAATCGGCAGACATAGTTTTAAGTTTATTGATATGTTCATCAATGAGCGGAATAAATAAATTAAAATCTAAGTTGTTTTCTTTGAGTAACTGTTCCGCAATTACAAACATGTGATTGGTATAATTATTTATCCATACTGCACTTAAGTGCAACATCGCTCTTTGTGTTTCTGATACTTCTATAATTCGTTCAGATATTTTTCGGGCCAAAGCAGCAATAGCTATAAGTGTAGCATCGTTGCTCCCAGAAACGGCAATTAATGTTTGATGTAATGCAACATCATTGTTTTTAGTAAGCGTTTGCATAGGCCACATTACACCGTATTCATTACCCTTTATATCTAATATATTGCCATTCGATGCACCCGCACAATGAATTAATAATCGGTCTTTATGCGCAACTGCTTTTGCTACTTCGTGAATAGCATCATCTTTAACAGCAATAATATAGGCATCAGATGGCGGTAATATATCTCCTAACAATAAACCGGGCGCATTATTTAACAAGGCTCCTAATGCTATTGCTTTTTGTTGATCACGAGCCACAATGGCATTAATTTGAATACCGGCTTTTAAAAAAGCTTTACCCAAATGTGTGGCCACATTACCTGTTCCGATAATAGTAATTGCCTGAATTTGCATATTAAGCGTTTTTAGCACTAACCTTGTTATCCTGGATGCGTTTGCGCATGCTGATAAAAAATCCGATAGCCATTACAATAGTTCCGAGCCATACCAAATTTATCATAGGGAATATGATAGATTTAATTACAATCCAATCGGTATTTAATGTAGCATCGGTAACGGTAAATACAAATTTATTTTGCTCAGGTAAAATGCCTAAAAAGGTAACCTGAACATTCCCAATTGTTGCTTGTGCTGTTCCTTGTTGTGCCGTACCATCCGCAAGGCGAATAACAAACCTTGGTGTTAATTCTTCTTTAGCCACACCTATTACTGCATCAAATTTTGCCATTACACCAATACTATCCGCGTTACTTGTAAACCGTACCACATCATTTAATAATAAATAACCTGTATTAAATCTGAGTGTATCGCCCATTCCTATGGTATCTGTTTTAACTGTTGGAGGTGCATTTTTAGAACCTTCGCCGGGCAATGATGTAACATGCGTAAATACATCGTATGTTAAATAATGTTTGGTATCCGGATTTGGCGCTAATTGCTGCATTTTGGTATCCATCAGCAAATAAGGTCGCACATTAAAGTCTTGTTGTATTTTTCCTGTTTCCGGATCAATTTTTCTGAAATTTAATTCATAATAAGTCGCACCCTGTTCAATGGTATCTCCCAAATAAGTGACTAAATAATCACCCAAAGGCAATGGTGCATTTTTAATAAGGCGAACATTTTCTCGTTGGAATGTTTTATCCATTCCTTCGCCGTCAAATTGTACTCCGAAATTATTTTCAGAAATTACTCTTTGGCCTGCATTCGAGATTAATATACCTAATATTAAAACACCGAAACCAATATGTGATATAGCACCACCTGCAATTTTAATTTTCCCTTTTAACACACTAAACAAATATTGCATATTGGCAATCACACTGAACCAGCCCGCAAAAAATAAGATAGAATAAGATGTTATCAGGTGAAATATACCTCTGTCGGCTGTGATGCTCCACAATTTATCCAGTAATATTGAACTGATAACTGTAGCGATAATAGCAAAAATGAAATTCGCCATTATACTGCGGAAAAATACCCTACTTTCAGTGGCTTTGTATTTTAAATATTG
>DAORKJ010000022.1:0-41902 GCA_035439505.1 Chitinophagales bacterium | reverse complement strand
CCTCGTCCATCAGGAATAAAACGCATATAATCATCAAATAAAAATACAGGGTCACCGGTAAGTTTATCTCTCAACAATAAAAATGGTGAACTTCCAATATGCAGCGTATCTGTAATATAAATGCCTAAAATAAATGTGAGTAAAAAAACTTGCATTAAACTCACAATACTCATCACCGGACTTTCCCATTTGCCGGCTTTCAGCATAATTACGATACCTAACACTACATGCCAAAAACTCCACAGTAGAAAGCTTCCCTCCTGTCCTTCCCAAAAACAGGACAATACATATTTCATTTGCAAGTCGGTGGAAGAATGTGACCAAACGTAATAGTATTCAAAATGATGATTAAATATCATAATGAATAATGTAATTACTACGGCAAGGATGGAAATGATATGGCCAATAAAAAATAGTCTGGCTATTTTGTGGGCATTATCCTGAATAATTTTTTGTTGATTGCGTGTTGAGCGGAAATAATAAATAGCTGCAAATAACGAACAAATAAAAGCCGTTATCACAAAAAAATGTCCTATTTGTCCGAACAACGGATTTATAGCTTGCACTGCGTGCTGATGAGAAAGTTCTTCCATGTATAGTGCCCCTTATTTTTGAATTTCGTTTTCCATGTATTTGGACGGGCATTTTACGAGCATTTCATCCGCATAAAAAGTGTTTTCTTTCATTGAGCCGGTAAGCACAATTTCTTCACTTTTTTCAAAGTCGGTTGGCATATCGTCGAAACACACAACATGCACTTCATTTCCATCGCGGTCGTTTAAATAAAAAGAAAACGAATTCGGGTCTTTAATTGGGTCAAAGTTGACTGCTTTACCCGGTGTAAGTGTTCCAATAAGTTGAACTGTTTTACCCTCTTTGCTTTTAGCATCGTTGTAACTTGAGTAAGAACTCACATTACCCAATTTTGAGGCAAAAACGCCGATACATATTGCAATGAGGAAGAGGACGATGATATGCGATTTTTTCACTGTATATCTTTGGTTTAATTGATAATGCAAAATTAGGTCAAAATGTTCGTTTTACAGCCTTGTTTTTCAACCATTTTGCACAAATTGCCGCCATTGTTGAAACCGATTGTCAAATTAACCTTATCTTTGCATCGTGGATATACATTTTTTAGATATGAATCTCGACTTCCTCGACCACCACTTGGATTAATCAATCCCGGGTAATAAGGCATATTACCGCCGCATTTTGTTGTTTACCCGCTTTATTTTTACACATTATTTTTTCAACCAATTCTATACGTTAAAATACATCATTTTATGCATACAACTATTTCAAATTCTGCCAGAACACAATCCTATATTGATAAAGAAGAAAAATTTGGCGCACATAATTACCATCCGATACCGGTTGTAATTGAAAGTGCCGAAGGTGTTTATATGTGGGATGTGGACGGAAAACGTTACTACGACTTCCTTTCAGCTTATAGTGCTGTAAATCAGGGACATTGTCACCCCAAAATTATCAGTGCACTCATTCACCAGGCAGAAAAGCTAACCCTCACCAGCAGGGCGTTTCACAACGACTTATTGGGCCAATATGAGGAATATATGAGCAAATTGTTCGGTTATGATAAATTACTGCCTATGAACTCCGGTGCAGAAGCGGTAGAAACAGCTATCAAACTTTGTCGCCGTTGGGCTTATGATGTTAAGGGTGTGCCTGCTAATATGGCGAAAATTTTAGTTTGTGATGGCAATTTTCATGGCAGAACCACTGGTATCATCTCTTTCAGCACCGATCCAGATTCAACCTCCGGCTTTGGTCCTTTTATTCCGGGCTATGAAGTTGTTGCTTATAACGACCTCACTTCACTGGCAAATGCTCTCAAAGACCCTAATGTAGCGGGTTTCCTGGTAGAACCTATTCAGGGCGAAGCAGGTGTTTACGTTCCGGATGAGGGATTTTTATCTTCTGCTTATGAAATGTGTAAAGCTGCCAATGTTCTTTTTATTGGAGATGAAATTCAAACCGGATTAGCAAGAACAGGCAAAATGTTGGCATGCGACCATGAAAATGTGCGTCCCGACATCCTTATTTTAGGTAAAGCACTCAGCGGTGGAACAATGCCGGTAAGTGCGGTTTTGGCCGATGATGAAATTATGCTCACGATAAAACCGGGTGAACATGGCTCTACATTCGGAGGCAACCCACTTGCTTGTGCTGTTGCGATTGCCGCTATGCAAGTATTGGTGGATGAAAAACTAGCTGAAAATGCCGAAAAAATGGGGCAAATGTTACGTGATGCACTCTCTAAAATGAATCCTGATTTCATTAAAGTAGTAAGAGGAAAAGGCTTGTTAAATGCAATTGTGGTGAATAATGACTATCACGGAAAAAATGCCTGGGATTTTTGTTTGGCATTAAAAGAAAATGGCTTATTGGCAAAACCTACTCATGGCGATAAAATCAGATTCGCTCCACCATTGGTTATCGATATCGAACAAATGGAAGAATGTATTGCCATTATTAAAAAAACAGTGGATGCTTTTTAATAAGCTATTATAAAATTAAAATAGGCTGTCCTCAATAAAAGGCAGCCTATTTTTTTATGCGGTAACTAATTAGTTTAACGTAACTACCGATTGACCAACTGCGGAATAAAACGTGAGCGTCCCGGAAATATGATTCTGTTTGATATTTCCTGTAAATTCAAATTTGTTTACCGGTGTTGGTGATGTTGAGGTGGCCTTGTCAGGATAAAATACCACTTTTACATTCCATCCGTTTTCAGCCGATGTCGATTCGTATTTTGAAAACGTTTGTTTCACATACGACTTCCCACTTGCGGTTTTAGACAAAAATTCAATATCGGCATCTTTAAAGCCAATTTGTTTTATTTCATTATTTCCGTTAATGCCAACATTAAATGTAAGAATTAAAAAAAAATCCTGAACACATACATTCCCATCGTAACAGTTATTGGGAACTTCTATGTAAAAATCTTTAGTGGTATATAATAAATTAGGATTATTCTTTTTAAAAGAAGTATCCGCTTCTACTCCACCTGCAAATGTTTGTGTGATGATTCCGGAGGTGATAAATAACAGACCAACTATTTTCTTTTTCATACCGGTTTTTGATGGTTAAAACGAAAAATCATACCAGATTATTACTTTTTATCAATAAACCGAAATGCGTTGTCTGCAATTTATCCACAAAGCCTGTAAAGTGGCATAGCAGCTGCTTTTTGCAGCATTACAAAATTTAAAAAATATTGTCCCGTTTAAGGAAGTACCGAATAGCCGGACCTGCAATCATAATGGTTACGAATGTCATAACAACCAGCGCAACAAAAATTTGGTCGGTGATTAAACCGGCATTTAATGCGATTAATCCCAATACAATTTCCTGCGAACCGCGGGCATTCATACCAAAACCAATAGCCAATGATTCACCTTTTGAAAATTTACCAAGTAAACCTCCCAAAAATCCGCCAAGTAATTTTCCGAACACCGCAATTAATAATACAAAAGCGATTACCACACCGTCGAAGTTTTCAATAAAGTTTACTCTGAAACCTATGGATACAAAAAATAAAGGCGCAAAAATATAGGTGACAATATCGTGTAACATTTCCCGGTTTTTCCCGCTGAATTCTTCTGTGTCACCAACGGCAATCCCTACTAAAAATGCACCGAAAATGGCGTGTAAACCTAACCATTCGGTAAATATTGCACCGAGAATACAAAATATAATTGCCAGCGATAAAGTACCACCACCACTGGATAAATGTTTATTTGAAAAAATAAATGAGTAATGAATTAATTTTCTTCCGACAGTCAAAATAAATGCAGCAAATCCAATTACCATAAACATAACCTGCCATCCTTCAAAACTGCTTTCACTTTCTAAATTGGCAACACTTACCACAAGAGAAAATAACATCCAACCAATAAAATCATCAATCATCGCTGCTGTCATCATCAAATTGCCGAATTTGCTTTTCAGCTGCTTGATATCAATTAATATTTTTGCCAACACGGATAAAGCGGTAATCGACAATGCCGTACCCATAAAAAGCGAAGAAGCAGTTTTGTCTACTACACCACCGGGAAACAACAAGGGTGTAAAAAACCAGGTTGCCGCAAAACCCACAATAAATGGAATGGCTATTCCAGATAAACTGATTGCTGCTGCTGCATTTGCCTTTGCACGTATGGTTTTCAGATTAATTTCCTGACCGGCAACAAATAACAATAACAAAATCCCAATTCTAGCCAGACCATCAAATGCAATTCCGGCATTTTTAGGGTCAACAAAAAATGACTGATAAAAATCGGGAGCTATCATCTGCAAACAAGATGGTCCCAGTAAAATACCGGCAACTAATTCGCCCATTACCTGAGGCAATTTCATTTTTCTGAATAACTCGCCTAACAAACGGCCGGCAAGCAATAGGGTTGCTACAAGCAATAAAAATGGCAATACCTCGTGGGAAGGTAATCGGTTCATAATAGATGGGTTATAAGGTTACTCAATGTAAAACTTCATTCTCCGGCTAAGGATGCAAGGCTAATTGCGAAATGAAATGCTACTTTTATTCTATTGATTTAATAGAATAAGGCCCCAAAGCTAAGCTTTGAAGCCTTATTATTAAAAGAATTTTAGAAATTATCGGATAAAGTTAACCGTTACCTTTTTTATAATCCGCTAAAAACTGCGCTAATCCTATGTCTGTCAATGGATGTTTGAATAAACCAAGAATTGAGCTAAGCGGGCAAGTAACTACGTCGGCGCCAACTTCGGCACAACGCACAATATGTAATGGATTGCGGATAGAAGCTGCTAATACTTCTGTTTCAAACCCGTAAATGCGATAAATATGTACAATTTGTTCAATCAGCTGAATACCATCCCAGTTCATGTCATCTACACGACCAATAAACGGTGAAAGGTAGGTAGCACCTGCTTTTGCTGCCAAAATTGCCTGTCCGGCTGAAAATACCAGGGTGCAATTTGTTCTGATGCCATTATCGGTGCACCATTTGATTGCTTTAATCCCTTCTTTAATCATAGGTATTTTCACCACAATATTGGGATGCAAAGCAGAAAGTTCTTTCGCTTCGCGCACCATACCGTCGAAATCAACGGAAATAACTTCCGCACTAATATCGCCATCAACGATATTACAAATGTCGACATAATGTTTTTTGATATTATCAGCACCTGTGATGCCAACTTTAGCCATTAATGAAGGATTGGTGGTTACACCGTCGAGAATTCCCAAAGCTGCCGCTTCTTTTATCTCGTTTAAGTCTGCTGTATCAATAAAAAATTTCATAGTAATTAAATCGTTGCCGCAAAATTAGCAGGTAATCTTGTAAAATCGCATTGGGTTTTCAACAAATAACGGGCAAGTAGTGAAGAAACTTCTGAATAAAAGGGGAACCGTAGTCGAAAAATAAAAAAGGGCAAGTGATCTACATCGCACCGCTACAACCACCTACCCTTGCTCCGGTCAGGGCCTGGGGGATTCAGCAGGAGCTGGTCGTATAGGACTTGCCCGGTGCAAAAATAGCAAAAAATGATGAAGGCGTTAGTAAAGTGGTTAAAATGAAGTGCTTATTTTTGCAGGAAATTTTACACAAGGCACTGAGATAACTATCTAAAGTAAGTATCTTGCCGAAATAAATTTGTTTATGGATATCACATTTAATAAAAATGAAGATGCATTGAAGTTGTTGGTGACAACAATGAAACAACGATTAGCAAAAGTTGCTGAAGGTGGTGGAAAAAAATCTATTGATAAATTACATGAAAAAGGAAAATTACATGCTCGTGAGCGCATCAAATTACTTTTTGACCAGGATAAACCTTGTATTGAAATAGGTGCATTTACCGGATATAATATGTATCAGGAACATGGCGGATGTCCAAGTGGTGGTGTGGTGGTAAAAATCGGATATGTTGCCGGTCGTCAGTGTATTGTTGTGGCGAACGACGCTACAGTTAAAGCCGGTGCATGGTTTCCTATCACTGGAAAAAAGAATTTACGTGCTCAGGAAATTGCTATTGAAAATAAATTGCCTATCATTTATTTGGTAGACAGTGCCGGAGTATACTTGCCAATGCAAGATGAAATTTTTCCGGATAAAGAAAATTTTGGTCGCATATTTAGAAATAACGCTGTAATGAGCAGCATGGGTATTACTCAAATTGCTGCCATTATGGGGAGTTGTGTTGCCGGTGGAGCATATTTACCTATTATGAGCGATGAAGCTTATATTGTTAAAAATACAGGAAGTATTTTTTTAGCAGGTCCTTATTTAGTAAAAGCTGCTATTGGGGAAGATATTGATGCCGAAACACTTGGCGGAGCAATAACTACAACTGAAATTTCCGGTATTTGCGATTATGCTGCTGAAAACGATGAGGATTGTTTGACACATATCCGTAAAACCATGGATAAAATTGGTGCAAAACCTAAAGCGGGTTTCGATAGAGTTGCATCAAAACCTCCTGTTTTAAAAGAAGAAGATATTTATGGCATTATGCCTGAAGAAATTACCAAACAATACGATGTATTAGATATCATCAAACGTTTGGTTGATGATTCTGCATTTGATGAATACAAACCTGCTTATGGTAAAACAATAGTGTGTGGATTAGGTCGTATTGATGGATGGAGTGTGGGCATTGTTGCCAACCAACGCAAAGTGGTAAAAAATAAAAAAGGCGAATTACAAATTGGTGGGGTAATTTATAATGACAGTGCAGATAAAGCTGCTCGTTTTATTATGAATTGTAATCAGAAAAAAATTCCGTTATTGTTTTTACAGGATGTAACCGGATTTATGGTAGGCAGTAAAAGTGAACACGCCGGAATTATTAAAGATGGCGCCAAATTGGTAAATGCTGTGGCTAATTCTGTGGTGCCAAAATTCACAGTAATTATTGGCAATAGTTTCGGAGCCGGCAATTATGCCATGTGCGGAAAGGCATATGATCCACGATTAATTGTTGCATGGCCAAATGCTAAAATTGCAGTAATGGGTGGTGCGCAGGCCGGTAAAGTGCTGTTACAAATTCAGGTGGCATCGCTAAAAGCGAAAGGCGAAGTAATTACTGCCGAAAAGGAAAAAGAACTACTTGACCATATTCTCAACCATTATAATGAAACCATGGATCCTTACTATGCTGCAGCTCGTTTGTGGATAGATGGCATTATTGACCCGCTCGATACCAGGAAATGGGTGAGCATGGGTATTGAAATGGCGAATAACAACGATGAAATGAAAGCTTTCAATCCCGGTGTAATGCAAGTGTAGTAGAATAATATGCCCATTGGTATGGGTTTAATTTAACGCTTCGAAATTTATCTCGAGTTGTCCACGTATTTTTGATGCTTTCCATTTGAGGTACAGCAACATCTTCTTATTTTCACCCCATGAAAAAATGGTTGGGTTTTGTTTTTATCATTACAACGCTATCAGCAATAGCACAAAATAAAATTATTCCGGCACCTTTGTCCGTAAAACCTGCACCGGGTTATTTTACTTTTGACCCAACTACCTATTTACTTGGCAACGACCAGGTAGCCTATAAAGATGGATATGTAATTAAAGATTTCTTGATAAAATATTATAATCTTCCACTTAAAACGGCAACAAAAACAATTGGCGTTGGCAAACATATTGCACTTAAATATGATTCTACACTTGCTGTATCAGATGGCGGATATCATATTATGATTAGTCCTGAAAATATTACTATCACAGGGAAAAATAATGGCGGTGTTTTATACGGACTGCTATCGCTGATGCAATTAATTGAAAAAACGGGAAATACTTACCAAATACCTTGTGGAGAAATTACTGATTATCCGCAATTTCAATATCGCGGCATGCATCTCGATTGTGCAAGGCATTTTTTTGATGTGGCATTTATTAAAAAATATATCGATTATTTGGCCATGTATAAAATGAATACTTTTCATTGGCATTTAACCGATGATCAGGGTTGGAGAATTGAAATAAAACAATATCCTAAACTTACCGAAATTGGCGCATGGCGCGATGGCACAATGGTTGGTCATTATCGCGACCAGCAATATGATAATGTTCGATATGGTGGATTTTATACACAAAAAGAAATAAAAGAAATTGTCAGGTATGCTACCGACAGGCATATTACCATTATCCCTGAAATTGAAATGCCGGGACATTGTATGGCTGCATTAGCTGCTTATCCTGAACTTGGTTGTGTGAGTGATACCACTTATCAGATAGCAAAAGGTTGGGGTGTTTTTGAAGATGTATTTTGTCCTAATGATTCCACCTTTATTTTTCTTGAAAATGTTTTGGACGAAGTGATGGCTTTATTTCCTTCTCCTTATATTCATATTGGCGGAGATGAAGTGGAAAAAATTCGCTGGAGAAATTGCAGTCATTGTCAACAATTAATTAAAGAAAAGGGATTAGTTAATGAACATGGTTTACAAAGTTATTTTATCCAACGCATTGAAAAATATGTCAACAGTAAAGGCAGAAGTATTATCGGTTGGGATGAAATTTTAGAAGGAGGCCTTGCACAAAATGCTACCATTATGAGTTGGCGTGGTGAAGAAGGTGCAGTATTAGCTGCACAACAACAACATTATGCCATCATGACGCCCGGCAGCCATTGTTATTTCGATTATTATCAGGGAGCTCCGCAATTGGAACCCTTGGCTATTGGCGGATTTGTGCCTTTAGATAAAGTGTATGCGTTTAATCCAATTCCTGCTTCACTAACACCTGAACAAGCAACTTACATTTTAGGCGCACAGGCAAATATCTGGACCGAATATATCAGCTTCCCCGAACAGGTTGAATATATGTTATTACCAAGAATGCTCGCATTGAGTGAGGTATTGTGGACTTCCAATGAAAATAAAAATTATGATGATTTTTTAACCAGATTATTATTTCACTTTCAATTGTTGGACAAAACAAATACTAATTACGCCAAATCAATTTATCAGATAAATTATAAAGTAACGCCAGCAAGTGAATTAAATAAATTAAACATTACATTATTATCTAATCCTCTCTTAGGAAAGATTGAAGTCCAAACTGTCAATGTTTTAAATGGAAACAAAAATAATTTCACCTATCAAAATTCATTTACAGTTGACGCCGAAACACCTTATATCAATGCACAATTAACCGGCTCTATAAAAAATACACCAACTACACATATCAAATTAAAATTTAATAAAGCAACCGGTAAAAGTATTACTTTAAAAAATGAACCCTCCAAAAAATATAGTGCTGATGGTCCATTTACTTTAGTAAACGGTGTTGAAGGAACCGTAAACCCAAGTTGGAATGGTAACGAATGGCTAGGGTTTTTAGGGTCTGATTTGCAAGCAATTATTGACCTTGGTGAGGTAGATACCATTAAGTCCGTAACAGTAGGTTGTTTATTTGATAAGTTAAGTTGGATTTATCCTGCAGAATCTGTCCAAATTTGGATTTCAACCAATGGAAAAAATTACGAACAAGCAGGTAAAATAAAATACAATGGAGATCAAAAACGAAATACCATTACTGTCAATTCATCAATTAAAACAGGGAGATATATTAAAATTGAAGCAATAAATTTGGGCAACATACCTTCCGGTAATCCGGGAGCCGGTTCTAAACCCTGGTTATTTATTGATGAAATAACCGTAGAGTAATTAATTTTAATCAGTACAAGTATCACACTATGGCAAGCAGAAGAAATTTTATAAAAGCAGCTGCACTCAGCGCAGGCGCACTTACCAGCAGTAAAACATTTGCAAAAACAATTGTTGCCAAAGCGCCAATGCATAAACCTATCGTTTTGTCTACCTGGGATTTTGGTATTATGGCAAATAAAGATGCGTGGACAATATTAAATAAAAATGGCCGCGCACTCGATGCCGTGGAAGCAGGTGTAAAAGTTGCAGAAAACGATTTATTTTCCACCTCAGTTGGTTTAGCAGGTCAACCCGACCGGGAAGGACATACCACATTAGATGCTTGCATTATGGACGAAAATTATAATTGCGGCTCAGTGGCTTTTCTTGAAAAAATAAAAAATCCAATTTCGGTTGCACGTGCTGTCATGGAAAAAACGCCACATGTAATGCTGGTAGGAACAGGTGCACAACAATTTGCGTTAAGCCAGGGATTTACTTTAGATGATTATACCAATCCCGAATCTGTAAAAGCTTATCAGGAATGGTTAAAAAAATCGGAATATAAACCGATAATTAATATCGAAAATCATGATACCATAGGTATGATTGCTATGGATGCAAACGGAAATCTTTCAGGCGCATGCACAACAAGCGGATTGGCATTTAAAATGCGTGGCCGCGTTGGGGACTCTCCTATTATTGGTGCAGGTTTATATGTAGACAACGAAATTGGTGCTGCTACAGCAACTGGTACGGGTGAAGAAGTAATTCGTATTGCAGGCACACATTTGGTAGTAGAATTGATGCGACAAAATTATTCTCCCTTTGAAGCATGCAAAGAAGCTGTTTTGCGTATGGTGAAAATCCGTAAAGAAAAAACAAAAGAATTTCAAGTAGGTTTTATTGCCTTAAATAAAAATGGAGAATTCGGTGCTTATTGTTTACAACCAGGATTTAATTACGCGGTGTATTCCAATAATATTCCTAATCAGCTATTTAAATCCGATTCTTATTATCCAGCAATAATAAAAGAAAAATGACCAGGGTATTACTTGAAATTTGCACATTTAATGCAACTGATGTGGTGCATGCCGTAAATGCAGGTGCCGACCGTATTGAGTTATGCGCTTCTTATGTGGAAGGTGGCATCACACCATCGCATGCTTCAATTACCGAAGCATTTAAGATTATTTCCCCTGAGCATATTGTTGTAATGATTCGCCCACGTGGTGGTGATTTTATTTATGATGATTACGAATTTGAAGTCATGCAACAAGATATTCTGCATTGCAAAAAAATAGGTGTTAAAAATGTAATCTTTGGCATTATTCAACAAGATGGCAGTTTGGATTACAAACGAAATAAAATGCTTGTTGAACTTGCAGCACCAATGCATTGCACTTTGCAACGTGCATTCGACATGACCGCCGACCCGATTGTAGCATTAGAAACAGCAATTAAAATTGGATTTAAGCGCATACTTACTTCCGGACAGGAAACATCTGCATGGGATGGCAGACAACTGATAAAAACATTAATCACGCAATCGAATAACCGAATTGAAATTTTACCCGGCGCGGGTGTTAATGCGCAAAATGCAGCTGCCATAATTGAATTTACCGGTTGCACACAAATACATACTTCTGCCAAAATGCCGGCCATGTCAAAACCAACAATTGGTTATAACTATAAACCAGGCATTTATGATTTCAGTCACCTCACTTGTGTAAATCCCAACGAAGTTGCGGCACTCAAAAAAATTACCTCCTCATTTTCTGCATGAAGAAACACATTTGCACGTTTATTGCATACTTGCTGCTGGTGTTGCCATTAGCAGCACAACAACATATGGTTATCGATTTACAAAATTGGCAATTCCGAAAAGTTGGTGATACCACATCATGGATAAAAGCCACAGTTCCCGGATGTGTGCATACCGATTTACTGAATGCGGGCATAATTGCCGACCCGTTTTTTGGCAGCAACGAAAAAACAGTAGAATGGGTAGAACGAGAAGATTGGGAATATCAGACTTTTTTTGAAGTGAAAAATAAATTCCTAAAAAATGATTTTATCAATATTCGTTTTGAGGGATTAGATACTTATGCAGATGTATATTTAAATGATTCGCTCATTTTGCAGAATGAAAATATGTTTGTAGAACATACCATTGATGTAAAAAATCTGTTGCAAAAAGGCGTGAATAAATTGTACATCAAATTTTATTCATCAGTCAACAAAGCAAAAATGTTTCAACAACAATATCCTGTTCCACTTCCCGGTGAGGAAAGGGTTTTTGTAAGAAAGGCGCAATATCAATTTGGTTGGGATTGGGGACCACGTTTGGTTACAGCAGGTATTTGGAAACCTGTTACACTGTTTGCTGAAGACAATATTCGTGTTAAAGATGCTGATATCAATTTTTTGGAAGAAATTGATAATACCGCTAAAATTGATGTCAAATTAAATTTTCAGGCTAATAACAAAAGTGATTATAAAATTGTTTTTAAAGAAATTACAACCGATACCGTATTATATGCAATGGCATATTATGCGAATTTTCCTACGACCGAACATTTTAGTGTAACATTTCCTATCACAAAACGCTGGTATCCGAATGGATATGGTGAACAATCCATGTACAGTTTTAAATTGCAATTAGTACATAAAAATAAAGTGTTATTCGAAAAAAACATCACCACCGGTTTTAGCAATATCAAATTAATACAACAAAAGGATGACAAAGGTGAATCGTTTTATTTTACGGTTAACGGCACCACCATATTTGCCAAAGGCGCCAATTTAATCCCCTTAAACAGCTTCTCTCCTGCTGCAGCTCACGAACATTATCGCAAAATTGTTACCGAAGCAAAAAACATGAATATGAATATGATTCGTGTTTGGGGAGGTGGTATTTATGAATCGGATTATTTATACAATTTGTGCGATTCGTTAGGCATATTAATTTGGCAGGATTTTATGTTTGCTTGTGCTATGTATCCCAATGCGCCACAATGGGAAACTGAATTTACTCAACAAGTAAATCGTTTAAAACATCATCCGTGTTTAGCATTATGGTGTGGTAATAATGAAAATGATGAAGGTTGGAAAAATTGGGGTTGGCAAAAACAATTTAATTATAGCGATGCTGATTCAGCATTTATTGCGCAGGCCAATAGTCGTTTGTTTAATGAAGTTATTCCACGTACTATTTTATCTGCCACTAACAAATATCCAAACTACCACGCTTCTTCACCTTTACATGGGTGGGGGCGCAAAGAAAGTCTGACAAACGGTGATGCACATTATTGGGGAGTTTGGTGGGGCAAACAACCATTCACCGTTTTTAATGAAAAGATACCTAGGTTTATGAGCGAATATGGATTTCAGGGAATGCCACCTTTGAACGCATTCAAACAGTTTATCCCTGAAAATGAACTATATCTTGGCTCACCATCTGTTAAAAATCATCAAAAACACCCTGTAGGATACGAAACTATTCAGGAATATATGGAAAGAGAATTCCGCGTTCCGGAACAGTTTGAGGATTACATTTACGTTTCTCAATTGCTTCAGGCTAAGGGTATGCAAATAGCCATAGAAGCACATCGACGAAATAGACCATATTGCATGGGCACCTTGTTTTGGCAACTCAACGATTGCTGGCCGGTAACCAGTTGGAGTACTATAGATTATTATTTCAACCGAAAAGCTGCTTATTACGCAGTAAAAAAAGCTTATGCTGATGTTTTAATCAGTGTTATTGAGGAAAAAGGTAATTTATCTACCTGGTTAATCAATGACAAGTTAGTACCGGTAGATGCTGAGCTATCGTATACCCTCATGACTACAAAAGGAATAGTTATCGAAACCAACACGCAAACTATTAAGCTGAAAGCCGCTTCATCTGAGCTATTCGCAACAATCAATACCAAATATTTCCTGAAAGGGTATGCACCTGAAAATTGCGTATTGTATATTGTTGTTAAACAAAACAATATGGTACTGGCTGAAACCTTTCATTTGTTTACTCCAACCAAAATGGTGAATTTACAAGAGCCAGAAATAACAATGTTATGGAATACTGAAAATAACGCAATTACCATCAGCAGCAACACTTATGTGGCCGGTCTTTACCTGTATACCGACCAAAATGAGCTCCAATTGTCGGATAATTTCTTCGACTTGTTGCCTTCTACCCCAAAAGAAATATCTTTGCAGGGAAAATTAGCCGGTGAGAGTCAGCCGGCAATCAAATTCAAAACCTTAAATACCTTATATAAATAACATATGAAACGCTACGCAATATCTGACATCCATGGTTGTTACCAAACCTTCATTGACCTTTTAGCTCAGTTGAATCTTACCAAAGAGGATGAGTTATACCTGTTAGGTGATTTGATCGACCGTGGACCCAACAGCAAGGCTGTGATGGATCATGTTATGCAAATGCAGGAAGATGGATACAAGGTAACTGTATTAATGGGTAACCATGAATTCATGTTTCTACAAGCAATTGATGAAACAATTCCTTATTGCTGGGATTGGCGCAGATATCAATTATGGATTAAAAATGGTGGTATTACTACCATGATGAATTTCGGCTATAACCGAATCGACGATTTAAAAAATCTCGATAAAAAGTATGATACATTTGTGCGTAACCTGACAACACATGTCGAACTCGACAATTGTATTTTGGTGCATGCCGGTTTCAATTTCAAAGAAGAAGATATTTATAAAGATAAAAACAGCATGTATTGGATTCGCCATTATTATGCTGATATCGATCCAGCTAAAATCAACAATAAAACAATTGTGCATGGACACTCAGCGCGTCGTTTCGATACACTTGAAGCCGAAATTGCCGAGAAAAAATATCCGGCTATAAATATTGATTGCGGATGTGTTTATCATATTAAATCAGGTATAGGTTATTTATGCGCGCTTGATTTGGACACATTTAAACCGATATTCCAGATTAATACCGATAAATTTGATCGCGTAGAAGGTCAGGTAGCTATTTAATTCGCTCCAGTTTTATTTCTATTGCATCCCTAACACTGATTGGAACCATCTCGTATTCAACGTTTGTGAGTTCTAATCCGAAATCCTCATGTGTAGGTAAACTCAACGATTTGATGAAGCGATAACCCTTCACTACTATTTGTTCCCAAGGAGTTAGTTTATTATCACTTGCAACTCTCGAGTTAAGAAGAATAAATTTGAAGTCGGCATACATACCGTGTTTTCTCAAACTTGGATAATTACTTACAATATCCACTTCACCTGTTTGCACCATTTCTTCCACTATTTGTCTGAACATCACATTCACCTTATGTTCAACCTTAAATCCAAATCGCAGGCGCACAAAAAACATTTTTTTCGGAATAATCGTATCTACCGAATAACTCGCTAAATAAGGGTCGTTGGCAATATCAACATGCACAAACCAATATACATCCGCTCGTTTCGGTCGTTTGCGGAATATGGAATAAATGATATTAGAGTCAATATGGTTTTTATCATTAACCATCGACATATACACCAAATGGGTAGATTCTTTTGGTAATGTTTCATCTGCCATCAAATCCTGAATAGCAGGCAAATATTTATTGATTTCGACAAACTCAGTATGTTTTGCGCGTAGTTTTCTTGCTTCATAAAATATCCATAATCCAAAAAATATCGCCACCGCTAATGATACTGTAAACCAACCACCATGTGTGAATTTATTCAAATTGGAAATCAGGAATGAACCTTCAATAGCCAGAATTACAACAGCAAATAAACCTATTAATATGATATTACGTTTTTGTAAACGCATTAAACTGGCTAATAAAATGGTTGTCATTATCATATCAAATGTAATGGCTAATCCATAGGCGGCCTCCATATTTTTAGCTTCTCTGAATAACAACACCACTGCAATACACCCCACAAATAAAAACCAGTTTATAGCTGGTATATATATTTGACCTCTTACTGTAGATGGATAAATTACTTTAAAATTGGTCCAAAGTTTTAACTTCATGGCTTCATTTACCAAGGTAAAACAACCGGTTATAATGGCCTGACTTGCAATTAAAGTAGCTAATGTGGCTATGATAATTCCCACAGGTAAAAACCATTCAGGCATAATCATATAAAATGGACTATGTTCGTCGAGGGTATGTCCGTCTTGTGTAAGCAGATATGACGATTGGCCGGCGTAGTTAAGTAATAACATCACCAGTACAAATGTCCAACTGAATCGAATATTATGTTTACCGCAATGTCCTAAATCACTATACATTGCTTCTGCTCCTGTGGTGCAAAGGAATACACCACCTAAAAGCCAAAATCCACCTTCATAATTAGTGAGTAAATGAATAGCCCAATAAGGATTCAAAGCATTTAATACATCAGGGTTTTGAATTACCTGCAATGCTCCTAACAGACCAATCATGACAAACCAAACCCCCATAATTGGGCCAAATGCCCTACCAACAACGTTAGTTCCAAATTGCTGAATAACAAACAAAACGGTCATGGCAATAATAACATAAGGAACAACACTGTCAATATTTGGATTCAGGAGTTTCAAACCCTCAATTGCCGAAGAAATTGAAATTGGTGGTGTTATAAAACCGTCTGCTATAAGCGCTGCACATCCAATTAAAGCCGGAATAATTGCCCATTTTACTTTAAACCTGCGGTGAATAGCGTATAACGCAAAAATCCCACCTTCTCCCCTGTTATCATTATTTAAAGCGAGATATACGTATTTAAACGTTGTTACTATAAACAAAGTCCAAAACACGCAACTTAATCCGCCCAAAACAAGTTCGCGGCTAATGGTGTGATCGCCTACTACTGCGCTTAATACATAAATAGGTGATGTACCAATATCACCAAAAATAATTCCGAGTGTTACTAGCACTCCGGCAGCAGAAAGTTTATGAATATTTTTTCCAGCAGATGACATAAAACCCGGCAAATATACCCCTCACCTTTTTAGAAAGGAAAGAAAACCTAAAATCTTATGCACCATTTTATGCACTTAATCGGTGAGCTGCTTTTGATTGTATTCTTTTTCAAAAGTGATATAATCTTTTGTTTTGTAATGACCTTCGCCATAATACAACAAGAACAATTTCATTTTATCGGCATTTTTATAACCCGCTTCCACTACTATTTTTTCGCCCAAAGGAGAAATAATGGTAATGGTGGGATATCCAATTCTACCACCGGGTCTGGAAGCCATTGTGAGTGCAAATTCATTGGTGCCGCGACTTCCGGAAGGTTTAAATTTATACGGAACACCGGCAAAATTTAGACTGTCGCGTGATTCTGCATCAAATTTTACAGGATAAAAATAGGTGTTCATTAAGGCTGCTACTTCAGCATTTTTATACGTTTCATTATCCAACCTTTTACACCATCCGCACCAATCCGTATAAAAATCAACGATAATCAGTTTGTCCTCTTTAACCTTATTTTTTTTGATATTCTTTTCAACTATTTTATTTACATCGGCAAGAGGCATCCAAACAATGGTATCCGCCGGTGTTTCTAAAAATCCAACTGGTTCAGCTACCATAGGATTTGAAATGCCAACATACATGGCTGCTGCAACAATTAATGATGAAATCATGGAGTTATTGTGAAATGTTAGATTTAAAATTTTTGTAATAAGTATCCCAATCGGTTTCCTTGTATGCATTAGAACCGAAAAATGCTAAAATTGGCTCTAAACGCTCCGGCACTAAATAACCTGAAATGGGTTGGATAAGATTTTGCTCCTCATCAAGAAATACCATAGTAGGATAACCTAAACCCTGTTGGGTAGAAGCAATATAAATCGCAAAATCATGGGTACTTTTTCGTGGAACAGTGGTATAATTTTTATTGATAAAGGTTTGGCCTTTAAAAATAATTGTGTCGCCACTTTCAGCATTAAATTTTGTTGGGATATAGTATTCGGATAGTAATTTTTTAATTTCTGTATTAGAGAAAGTATTGGCATCCAGCATTTTACAAGGACCACACCAAGTGGTATACACATCGATAAACATTTTTTTACCGGTTTGAGCCTGCAGTGCCAAAGCCTCATTAACGGTGTACCATTTAAAGGGCGTGAGCGTTGAATCTTCCCCTGCAACTAATTCATTATCAACTAATTGCGATTGTTCCGTCGGTGCATTTGCATTAAGAACCGGTTTCACGGCAGCAATAGCTCCGGCTACCAGCGCAACAAAAACGAGGATAAATACGTACTTCTTCTGCATAGATATGGTTTCTTTCTTAAACTTTAACTAAACAAAAATAATTCCAAACTGGTTAACTTGCAATCTATTAATAACTATTAACATGTTGAAACGGAAAATTGTTGTAGCTGTAACCGGCGCCAGTGGTGCTATTTATGCGAAAGTGCTGTTGGATAAAATAAGTCAGCTCGACCAAAATAATATTACAGTCGGGGTGGTTATGAGCGATAATGCTAGGGATGTGTGGAAATTCGAACTCGACAACGACAACTACACCCAATATCCCTATCCGGTATTCGACAAAAATGATTTTATGGCTCCTTTTGCTTCCGGGTCAGCGAAATATGATACCATGATTATCTGCCCCTGCTCTATGGGAACTCTTGGTCGCATAGCAACAGGTATTTCAAACGACCTGATTACCCGAGCAGCCGATGTTATGCTTAAAGAAAGGCGCAAACTCATTTTAGTAGCAAGAGAAACGCCCTACAATCTGATTCATATCAAAAATATGGAAACCCTGACGCTGGCAGGCGGCATTGTTTGTCCTGCAACACCATCATTTTACAGCAAACCTGAAACTTTTGAACAATTGGCCGAAACCGTCATAAACAGGGTAATGGACCTTGCCGGGTTTGATGTGGGCGGTTATAGATGGAGTGAAAACAAATAATACGCTGCAGATAATCACAGCGGTTATTTTTCCAAAAAAATGCATCTCGTATCTTCGCGCTGTGCTAGCTAAATTTTTCAGGACATACAAAGAAGCTTATCACGGAATTACAAAACCAGTGTGGATATTGGCAACTATTCAGTTGATCAACCGCACAGGGAGTATGGTATTGCCATTTATGACAGTTTACATGACCAGTTCTTTAGGTTATACAAAAACTGAAGCCGGTATTATTATGAGTATTTTTGGTATAGGCAGTTTAGCAGGTTCTTATTTAGGAGGACGTTGGACCGATAAATTTGGTCCGTTTAAAGTTCAGTTGCTGAGTTTAACCATTGGCGGATTGAGTTATTTATTTATTCCATTTCTGCACAGTTTTTATCCACTTGCAATTGGTGTCTTTATTTGCGGTTTAATTAACGATAGTTTGCGACCTGCTGCATCATCAATGACGACACATTTTGCAACTGAAGCAACTACAACACGTTCGTTTTCATTAATGCGAATGGCTATTAATCTCGGTGTTGCCATTGGTCCTGCTATTGCCGGATTATTAGCAGGTATTAATTATATGTGGTTATTTATTGGAGATGGTGCTACCTGTATTGCAGCAGGCATCGTTTTTTATTATTACTTTAAAGATAAACAACCACAAATCCATACAGAGAAAAAACACGCAACAACACCACAAATTTCCCCCTACCGTGACGGGAAATTTATGTTATTTATGTTGTTCTGCTTTTTTTATGCTGCCGCTTTTTTCCAAATATTTAGTGGTATTCCACTCTATTATAAAGATGTTTATTTTAAACCCGAAGCCGCAATAGGACTATTAATCGGCTTTAACGGATTGATTGTATTTATTTTCGAAATGATTACCGTTTCACAATTGGAAAAACGTTTTCGACCAAATGCCATGATAGTTGTTGGTTGTGTGATGTTAGGTTTGTCGTTTCTGATATTTAATGTATTTCATGGCACGATTATTTTGTTAATTGCCATGTTGCTACTCAGTTTTTCAGAAATATTTGCCATGCCTTTTATGATTTCACGTGTGGTAAAAAGCGCAACTCCACAAACGCGCGGAAGTTACCTTGCAGCTTACACCATTGCCTGGGCATTAGCATTTATTATTTCACCATACGGCAGCACACAAATTATCGAAAATTTCAACTACACCGCACTTTGGTGGATAATGGGTATATTTTGTTTGCTGACTGCCTTGGGATTTAATGCCATTGCTCAAAAACAAAAAGCACCTGAAAATATTTAATGGTCTGTATTTTTTGTTCGATACATACTGTAAACAATTGAAACAGTCAGCACAAATGCAATTACACCTAATGAAATGCCAATTGGCATTTTATATACATCAACCAAACACATTTTTACCCCAACAAAAATTAATACAGCCGCCAAACCATAAATAAGGTATTTAAATCGGTGCATAATTCCGGACAACGCAAAATACAAACTACGTAAACCTAATATCGCAAATACGTTGGATGTATAAACAATAAATGGGTCAGGCGTTATAGCTAGAATAGCCGGTATACTGTCTACGGCAAATATCAGGTCGGTAAATTCAATAAATAACAAAACAATAAATAATAAGGTAGCATGTTTTTTACCATTTTTGGTAATGAAAAAACTACTGCCGGCATAGTCGTTATGCACCGGAAATATTTTCCTGAACATGCGAATAATAATACTTTTTTCAGGGTCTAATTTTTTATCCTTATTCCGCACCATATTAATACCGGTGATAATTAGGAAGATGCCAAATACATAAATGATCCAATGAAATTTTTCGATTAATGCAACACCTGCAAAAATAAAAATAGCACGCATTAATAATGCACCTAAAATCCCCCAAAACAATACTTTGTGCTGATAAATATCCGGTACTTTGAAAAATGTAAATATTAATAAAAACACAAAAATATTATCAATACTGAGCGATTTTTCGATTAAATATCCGGTTAAAAATTCCAGCCCTTTTTGTTGCTGAATTTCTTTAGTTGCATAATCTCCTACAATACCAAAATAGATGAGCGCATTAAAAACTAATGCCAGAAAAATCCATACTGCACTCCATGTGAGCGCTTCTTTTATGCCAACCACATGACTTTTTCGGTGAAAAACACCTAAATCGAGTGCCAGCATGAGTAATACAAAAAGGTTGAAACCTAACCAGAGTAGTGAGTTGTTGTCCATTTTTTGAGTTTCGTTAATAACAAAAACAATAACCTATTGTTCAGGTAGATTACTGTAAAAATAGCGTAAATGGCAATACAAGTCATCAATGTGATAACCGAAACCTATTACCTTTATTGTGAAATTATGAAAGTTGTCGGTTTCGTGCTATTTCTGGGTAGTTTACTGTTAGTTGCTTGTCAGCAACAAGAGGAAACTTTTAACCAACAGGCACCGCATAATAAATATATTTTGTGCCGCGGTACAGCATTATACCTTAACAACGGTCAAAAGTGGCCTGCCAATAAAGAGACGACTCAGGGAATTGATATGATGCTCTCGCAGATTCAATCCTTTGAAACGCCAGCCGACACTGCTGCATACCATGTTTTGGGTGATTCGTTAATGAATGATTATCTGTATATCATCAATTACTGTGTAGATATGGGTCCTGCGCATGAAATGATTCACAGTTATTTATTCCCGATTCATGAAATTATAGTCCCCATGCAATTAGGCGGACAAGCCACCTGCGAAGCTCAACATGAGAAACTCATAGAATACTTGGGTCGTTATCATGAATATTTTGAATAACAGGCTCCACCTCTGCTTTTACATGATTGGGAATGTCTTGATGTTTGAGTGTATTACGTGCTAATACCAAACTTACCAGCATAAATACCGCACCTAAAATAAATGCAGCGCCTGCAAAATGCACCGGTGCACTATCTGCGGTAAAATAGGCATACGTATTTGTCATTAATGGCGGTCCAACTATAGATGTTAAACTCATCAAACCTGTCATCGCCCCTTGCAACTCCCCTTGTTCATTACTTGGTACTTGCGAAGAAATAATTCCCTGTAATGCCGGCATTCCGATTCCACCTAAACAATAAGGTATTAAAAATACATACATCATCCAGCTTTGGCTGGCAATGCCCATTAAAAATAATCCTATGATATATAATGCTAAACCATAATACAATGAGTTTTTTTGTCCGAACCTTGGAATGGTTATCCGAATTAATCCACCTTGTACTATGCCGACCAATAAACCAACAAAAGCAAGTGACAAACCAACTGCTTTTTCGCTCCATCCTAAAGTGCCCATGGTAAAATAACTCCAATTACTTTGAACTGCATGTGAAGCAATATAAATACAAACCAATGAGGCAATTAATCCATACGTAACCGGATATTTTTTTAAAGCCAATAATGAACCAATAGGATTTGCACGTTTCCATTCAAATGGTCTGCGTTTTTCTTTTGGTAATGATTCAGGCAATACAAAAAATCCGTATAACCAATTCACAAACGACAAACCTGCTGCTGCAAAAAATGGCACTCTTGAACCCAACTCACCGAGCAAACCACCAACTGCGGGACCAATAATAAATCCCATTCCAAATGCGGCTCCAATTAATCCGAAATTTTGCGCTCTTTTTTCCGGAGGAGAAACATCAGCAATATAAGCACTAGCAGTAGAAAAACTTGCGCCGGTAATACCTGCAAGAATTCGCCCGACAAACAACCAAATTAAATCCGGTGCAAAAGCCATGATTAAATAATCACAACCGAAACCAAATAATGCCAATAATAAAACAGGCCTGCGACCATACCTGTCACTTAAATTTCCTAAAATAGGCGAAAAAATAAATTGCATAATGGCAAATGCAAATAAGAGCCAACCACCAATTCGCGCAGCCTCACTAAAATCTCCCCCATGTAATTCTTTAATTAAACTCGGCAGCACCGGTATAATAATGCCAAAACCAATTACATCTATCAGCAATGTGATAAATATAAAGGTCATTGAAGCTTGTGATTTGTTAAATGACATTTTGTGTAAAACAGTTTGAGTGATTACCTAACCAAAAAATTCTTGGCCAAAATTAACTGAACGCTCCGGGATTTTTAGGAAATAACCTGAAATTAGCAAATTAGCTGATTAGCAAATTAGCTAATGGGGTTTCGACTACCTTGTTAGTTTTGTCCTATCATTTCCACTTTTGCGGATGCTTAGCGCATCCTTGGTTTTTAATGGAATAATTAACTACTCTCCTTACCACCCAATTTGTTCATCAGTATCCGCAGCCACTTACACATCACGCATCGGTACATTCTCACATTGGTACATTCCCCAATCAGCACATCAGCATATTACCAAATTAGCACATCAATCAGCAACCACCTCAGCGAATGCTCTGCGCATTGGTATATCGCTACATTTGCATATAATTACACGCCCCAATTGGTATCCACTAACGCGGACGCTTCGCGCATCGGTACATTCTCACATTGGTACATAGGTACATTCTCACATCGGTGCATCAATTAGCACATCAGCACATTACCCCATCAGCACATTAATTGGTGCATTCCCACATTAGTACATTTCCCAATGGGTACATCGCTACATTCTCACATCATTAAATCCCCCAATTGGTACATAGGTACATTCTCCCATTGGTACATCAATTAGCACATCACCCCATCAGCACATTAGCACATCAATCCTCCAAAGCCCCTTCCCACTTACTCACCGCAGCAGTTGCAATTGCGTTACCAATTACGTTAGTTGCACTTCTACCCATGTCGAGGAAAGTGTCGATACCTAATAATAACACTAAACCGGCTTGAGGAATATTAAACATGCTAATGGTGCCGGCAATAACTACCAAACTCGCTCGTGGAACAGCTGCAATACCTTTAGAAGTAATCATTAAGGTGAGTAACATCGTTATTTCTTGCGAAATGGTTAAATCAATTCCATAACACTGCGCAATAAAAATGGATGCAAAAGTCATATACATCATACTACCATCTAAATTAAATGAGTAACCCAATGGTAAAGTAAAACTTACAATTTTATTATTACAGCCAAATCGTTCTAATTCGGTAATTAATTTTGGGAATGCAGCTTCACTACTTGCGGTACTAAATGCCAATAAAAATGGTTCTTTAATTCTTCGCAATAAAATAAAAACGCGTTTGCGTAACACAGCAAAACCAGCACTAATTAAAATGACCCATAAAATTAACAGACCAAAATAAAATTCGCCCATAAAAATAGCATAGGTAGAAAGTACCGACAATCCTTTTGTGGTGATAACTGCGCACATGGCAGCAAAAACAGCATAAGGCGCAAATCCCATTACATAAATAGTAATTTTAATCATGATATGGGAAAGTGTATCCAATGCTTTAACCAGTGGCATTGCTTTTTCACCAATTGCAGCTGCAGCAACTCCAAAAAATATACTGAACACTACAATTTGTAATATTTCATTTTCCGCCATTGCTTTAAAAATACTGGAAGGAAAAACATGTGTAATAAATGAAACAAATGTGATGGCAGTTCCTTCAACACCTGTTTTTGCATTTTCAGCAGGCAAGGTTAAGTTCATATGCTCACCGGGTTGAAATGCATTCACTAATACCATCCCTAATACGAGTGATACCAAACTTGCTGTAATAAACCATAACATTGTTTTCCCGCCTACTCTTCCCAGTGTTTTTGTATCACCCATTTTTGCAATACCTACAATTAATGTAGATAATACAAGCGGTGCAATTATCATTTTAATTAATAATAAAAATATAGTAGTAAGTACCGAAACATTGGCAGCAATTTTTTTAATGAGGTTTTTTTCGACAACACCTTTACCGCTTGGTTCGATAGTACAATTTAAATCTCCAACTTTTCCGGTTTGAATACATGCCGGAATAAATACCGCTGATTTTCCTTTTACCACAACAGCTACTGCATTACCTAAACTATCAGCCATTATTTTTTTCTCCTTATCATCTTTAGCAATAAAAACTTCCTGCGTAAAGGTTTTATCATCGTAAACCAAAGTAATAAAATCACGACCCAGCGAATCAGCTAAAGGGGTATACACCAATTCTTTTCCGGTAGCTTTTTTATTCAAAATTCCACCGATTAAAATGCCGAGTGCCATGGCAACTAAAATAAATGCAGTGAGTTTGTTCGACTTCGTCATGCCTAAAATTTTGCCCTAAGATATATGTTTCCCGACACTTACTGTTGCTATTAAGTTTGCCCGCTGCAAATTGTGTGAATTTATTTTAAACGGTTTTGATAATCGCATCAAACTCCGGTAATTTTGCATCAGATATGAAAAAGTTAAATAGTTTTCAGATTGGCACTATCGTAACCGGAATTATTGTTGTAGTCGCTATAGGATTCGTTTACAACAATACGCTAAAAACACATAAAGAACCGGTTCTCCCTTATTTCGGCCCCGAACAAGGTGATGGACAGCCGCATTTTGTCTCCTCATTCAATCTGCTTAATCAGGACAGTGTGATGCTCAATCAGGAGCCCTATAAAGGCAAAATTTATGTGGCGGACTTCTTTTTTACCACCTGTTTAGGTATTTGTCCTCTAATGACAGAAGGTATGATTCGTGTGCACAAAGCTTATCTGAATAATCCGGATATCATGATTCTTTCGCATACGGTGGATCCTGACCACGATACACCCTCCGTTTTGAAACGTTATGCAAATAATCGGAAAATTGATACGAATAAATGGAATTTTGTGACAGGCGATAAAAAACAAATCTATGACCTGGCGCGCTACAGCTATTTGGTGGATGCGTCGGAAGGTGATGGAGGACCAAATGATTTTGTACATACCGAAAATTTTGCTTTGGTGGACCGGGAAGGCAGAATTAGAGGGTATTACGACGGAACCGATACCGCTGAAGTGAGCAAGTTAATTCGTGACATCAGTTTATTGCTTGCTGAATAGGCATATTACCAGTTAAATTATGCTGTTTTTCCCTTAATTTCTGCTACCTTTGCAGCCGCAAATTGATTAGGCAATGATTACTGTTAATAATGTTTCTCTCCGCTACGGCAAACGAATTCTTTTTGATGAAGTAAATTTAAAATTTACCAAAGGCAATTGTTATGGTATAATTGGTGCTAATGGTGCCGGTAAATCTACCTTCATGAAAATAATTTCCGGTGAAATTGAACCCACTACCGGTATTATCGATATTACGCCGGGAGAACGTATGGCGGTTTTAAAACAAAATCACTTTGAGTTCGACCAACACTCTGTAATTCATACTGTTATGATGGGTCACAAAAAATTGTGGAACATTATTCAAGAAAAAGATGCACTATATGCTAAACCGGATTTCAGCGAAGAAGATGGAATTCGCGTTGGGGATTTAGAAGCTGAATTCGGTGAAATGAATGGCTGGAACGCAGAAAGTGACGCAGCAGAATTATTGAGTAACCTGGGTATTCGTGAAGAATTACATTATGAATTCATGGAAAACCTCAGCGGTAAAGAAAAAGTAAGGGTATTACTTGCTCAGGCTTTATATGGCAATCCCGATATTTTATTAATGGATGAGCCTACCAACGACTTAGATATTGATACGATTAGTTGGTTGGAAAACTTCCTGGCAGATTATCAAAATACAGTTATTGTTGTGTCCCACGACCGTCACTTTTTGGATGCGGTTTGTACTCACGTTGCAGATATCGATTATGGTAAAATCACCATTTTTACAGGTAACTATTCCTTCTGGTATCAGTCTTCGCAATTGATGTTGCAATTAATGGCGCAGAAAAACAAAAAGACGGAAGACAAACGCAAAGAATTACAGGACTTTATCAGCCGCTTTAGCGCAAATGCTTCAAAAGCTAAACAGGCTACTTCCCGTAAAAAAGCACTTGAAAAATTAAATATCGAAGAATTACGTCCTTCAACACGCAAATATCCGGGCATTTTCTTTACACCGGAACGCGATTTGGGCGACCAGGTTTTACAGGTTAATCAATTATCGAAAAAAATTGGTGATAAAACCTTATTCCACAATATTACATTCACCGCTGAAAAAGGTGATAAAATTGCAATTGTTAGCCGCGACCCATTAGCAAAAACGAATTTCTTTGAAATTATTGCCGGTGAAAAAGAAGCCGATCATGGCACATATAAATGGGGTGTAACCGTTACGAATAATTATTTACCTAACGAAAATCACACTTATTTTACAGGCGACCTCAATCTGATTGATTGGTTACGTCAATATTCAAAAGATAAAGATGAATCGTTTGTTCGCGGATTTTTAGGACGTATGTTATTCAGTGGAGAAGAATCTCTAAAAAGCTGTAAAGTATTATCAGGTGGTGAAAAAGTACGTTGTATGATTTCACGTGGTATGTTATTAGGTGGCAATGCGCTTATTTTAGATGAGCCTACCAACCACTTGGATATGGAGAGTATCACCGCGTTTAACAATGCATTACAGGACTTTAAAGGATTTGTGATATTTACTTCTCATGACCATCAGTTTATGCAAACAGTGGCAAATCGTATTATCGAAATTACCCCTAATGGTATAATTGATAAGTTGATGTCATACGATGAGTATATTATTGATCCAAAAGTAAAAGAACTACAAAACCAGCTATACCCTACTGAGCAATTAGTATAAACCTGAATGCATCGCAATTTTCATTGTGAAACTATTCTGAGGGATAATTGTTATACATCCAAAGGTTGAAAAAATACGTTTATATGTCTGACAACTCAATAATTATCACAATGAAAAAACAATTAACTGTACTTGCAGTAATCGTAATCCCTGCCATTTTTGGCTGTGGTCAGGCTAAAACAATTCAGCCTAAAACAACGGAACAATCAGCATCAGATACAACAAAAGTGGCCATAACCTTGGAAGCTGCAAATTATGTTTGGGATGGCACTAAAGTGGAAAAAACCAGCGAAGAATGGAAAAAGCAACTCACGCCCATGCAATACCATGTGGCGAGAGAAGCAGGCACCGAACGCGCTTTCAGCAATGCATTTCACGATAATCATGAAGATGGTATTTATTATTGCGTAGGATGTGGAATGCCCCTGTTTGATGCTAAACATAAATTTGATTCCGGAACAGGTTGGCCGAGTTATTACCAACCAATCAACGATAAAAACGTAGCCTTCGATATCGACTACGAGATTGGATATGAGCGCAAGGAAGTGCATTGCTCACGTTGCAGTACGCATTTAGGTCACGTTTTTGATGACGCCTACGATCAGCCGGGTGGTTTGAGATATTGTATTAATTCTGCTTCTTTAATATTTGAAAAAAGATAACTTTGCTGCCTGTTAACCTCAAAAGGCAGTAATTGGTATTATACATCATTCATAAAGTCCCCCTGTTTCGCAAAATGTATTTCAATGCAATTGGAAGACCATTTGTCGGAAAAAAGATAAGACCGCTTATACCGCTGCTTAAAAAAGATACTCCCATTCTGGACCTTGGCTCAGGAAATGGTTTAGCTGCACATCTGCTTAAACAGGAAGGATTGAATATTACTTGTGTAGATATTCATGAAGGGGAATATCATCCTTCAGTAAAACCAATAGTGTACGATGGGAAAACAATTCCATTTCCGGACAGACATTTTGAAGCGGGTATCATTTTAACCGTATTACATCATATTGATAATCCTGAAGCAGTTATTAAAGAAGCAGGTCGCGTTTGTGACAGGCTGATTATTATGGAGGATATTTATACGAATAAGGTGCAACAATATTTAACCTATTGGCTCGATTCACTTGCGAATTTATTTTACTCTCCTTGTCCGCATACCAATAAAAACGATAAAGAATGGAAAGCTACCTTCGAGGCTATGGACCTCGAATTAGTGTCTGTGCATTATCGTTTTGTGTTATTTATTGTGAAGCAGGTTATCTATGAGGTGAAGCATAAATCAGCCTAATTTCTTTTAGGGTTTTAGTGAGGTGTTTTTTTTTAGCCGGGAAGACGGGATGGCGGGAAGTTTCGGGGAGGTAATTAAATGTTATTGATTTTTATGCGGCCGGTGGTTTGGTCGAATTGGACGTTTTTGCTGTTGAAGAAATCGGGGATGTAACCTTGTTCAATAATTGTTGTTGTTGTGCCGAATACATGTTTGCCTTCATTGCCAATAAATAAACAATAATCTGCAATTTGTAATGCCAATTCCAATTCGTGAGAAGTAAATACTACCGTTTTATTTTGTTTGGGTAACGATTGAATTAAATTAAATATTTCTGCTTTATTTACTACATCTAAATATGAAGTTGGCTCGTCCATAAATATGATTGGTGTGTCCTGTATCAACGCTCTTGCAATAAATACTAATTGTGCTTCACCATCACTCAATTGATAAATGCGTTTATGTAATAAATGTTCAATATGCAGTGAAGTACAAATGCGATTAATTAATTGAATATCATCTTCCGTAATTTTTCCAAAACCATTAGTGAATGTGACACGTGTGGTATGAAATAATTCATGTACCAATAATCCCTGTACTACATCTCCCCTGCCCGGTAACACGATACTGAATAATTGTGCTCGTTCTATTGCTGTATAAGATGAAAGTGACCGCTCATTAAACAATATATCGCCTTGCAAGGCAGGTTGTAATCCGGCTAATGTGCGAATAAATGTGGATTTACCTTTTCCATTCAATCCGAGCACAGCTACAATACTATTAGCAGGAATATGCAATAACATATCCTTTAATATTACCTTTTCAGGATAACCAACACTCAAACCATTTATTGCCAACAGCGTTTTTGCTTCCATTAAAATACGCGTTTTAAATGTTGATTTTTCCAAATAATATATATAATAAATGGAGCACCCATAAATGCTGTGATGGCATTAATTGGTAACACACCATCATTACCGGGGGTTTGTGCAATAATATCGCAGATAAGTAAAATACATATGCCCAATAAAATTGATGCAGGTAAAATAATGGCGTGACTATTCACCTTAAATATCATTCTAGCCAAATGCGGAACGGCAATACCAATAAAGGCAATCGGACCACAAAATGCAGTGATGGCTCCGGTTAATAATCCGGTAGTGAGGATGATAAATATTTTCGATTTACGAATATTTAATCCCAACGATGTAGCATATTGTTCGCCAAGTAATAATAAGTTGAGTGCTTTAATTTGGGTGACAGCCAACAACAAACCAATTATTACTATTACAGCCAAAATATATAATTGCGGCCAGGTAACGCCACTCAAACTGCCGAAGGTCCACATGATAAATAATTTTAATGCGCCCTGACTGCTATAATATTGTAACACACCAACAACGGCACTTATTGCCATCCCAAACATTAATCCGAAAATGAGTAGGGTAACACTGTCGCGCACACGGGCTGCAACAGCTAGAATAATAAACAGCACCAGCATAGCACCAACAATTGCTGCGAGAATAATGCCCACATTACTAAATACATCCATCGAAAACCAGGTGCCAACTGTCAACATAACCAATGCCACTAATAAACTGGAACCTGCAGAAACACCTAAAATATCCGGCCCCGCAACAGGGTTTCTAAAAAATGTTTGCATGAGTAAACCGGCAACCGGCAATGCACACCCGGCTAATATAGCTGTTAATGCTTTTGGCAGGCGCGATTGTAATATGATAATTGATTGCGGTGTATCCTTCGATAATTGACCGGTAAACACCTGCATAATTTCATTCAACGAAATAGCTACAGAGCCGATAAAAATATCTGCAAAAAACAATATAAGCACCAATATGCTTAATAAAACAAACCATACACTATGACGCTGATTGTTCATTGTAAATGGATATAATAAAAATAATTATCGCCTGTTTTTAATTCAGGATGAAATATTTGCACTAAATCATTTAACACTTTATCCGGGTAAACAATAGCACTTTCCCAATAATCGTTGCCACCCATTTCATTTACTCTGGCATAGTTGTTATAAATCGTTTTATTTTTGAATGGGTCGAAATAAGTATATCGCTTATCGATAGATAAAATTTCTTTTAACATGGTTGCTGTGCTGACATTTAGCCAATAATCAGCGTGTTGTGCTGTAGTAAATATTTCTTCAAACGACAATGCAAAATTGCCTGTTTTATCATCGGTTTCCCATAAATAAGTTGCCCCTGCATCCTTAATAAAATTAGCAGCAAAACTTTTACCTCCGGGAATTGTCCATTCATTTTTGTAGGCTAAGCCGGTGAACACTGATGGTTTTGTATTTGCCCCTGCTGCTTGCTTTTTTATAGTATTGTAATTGGTTGCTATACTATCGAAAATGGCTGTTGCTTTTTCTTCCAGATTAAAAAAGGCTGCAATAAATTTAATCCATTCTGCCTGACCAAGTGGTGTTAACTCGAGATACTCGTTATTAATTACCGGCTGCAATTGCATACTTTTCATTTTTTCAAAATGGTCGTATGATTCGTCGCCGGTTTGGTAACTCATGATGATATCCGGTTGCAGGCTGACTAATAATTCTAAATCAATTCCGCCTTCTACACCAACCTCTTGTATTTTTCCTGAGGATACTAATGTTTTAAATAAATCGCTGTAAATATATTTTGTCCCGCTAAATGCAATCAATTTATCCGCTACACTCAAGGCTTCGAAAAAACCTAAATGTGTGGTAGACAAACTGGCGATATCATTTAAAGGGACTTGAATGTTAATTTCATTTGAATTATTTCCGGCAAATTGTTTATCGGTAATTAAACGATATTGCTGAATAATTTTATTGGTGTCCAAAGGGTCTCTTACCACAATAATTTTATATCCATCGTATTGTGTAATGGTAAATCCTTTGGCATATAACACAGGAACTGTTTTACCAGTTGAAGTATTGGCAGGTGTTGTATCAGATTGTTTACAAGAAACAATCACAACCATAAACAGAAGTATGTAACAATAAAAACGCATGGAAAAATAAAAGCATGTTGTTACTGTTGGCTAACAACATGCTTTAGTATAATTTACAATTTAGAAAAATACGCAGCTTCGTATTGCGATTGTCCAATTGCTTTAATAATATAATTTCCTGCAGGCAGGTTAGTTATATCAATTTGTTGTGTTCCGGCAGCAGGTTGTTGAACAGTAAACACAGTTTTACCGGTCATATCAGTAATCACCATATTTGTTGCATTGATGGTATTTACCACTACAATTTGATTTACTGCAGGGTTAGGAAACAATTCCATAGTTGCACTTTTAATATCCTCAACACCGGTTGCTAAACGCACATCAAAAGCAAAATTACCCGGAGAAACACTTGTCTCGAAACTGGTAACAATATTGCCTAATAAATCATAAACCGTAACTTCACCGTAACTAAAATAATCAGTAGTTCCGGTATAAATTAAGTTATTAATTTCATCAAATGCTAAACCGTAAAAGCTGGTACCAAATTCATCTTCACCAATAATGGTAGCCGTTGAAGGGTCGAATTTACTGAGTGTAGTACCAAACATTTCCTGATAATATATTGTGCCATCCATCACTGCAGAAGTACCGCAGCCGGCAGAAATATTAATCAGGTTGGTTGTAGTTAAATCTGCTGAGGCAATTTTATAAGTGGAAACTGAACTTCCTGTAAAATCTTTATTATTTAAGGTGTAAATAATATCCCCGTCAATCATCAGGTTATCCGGATTAATACCATCAGCGCCTAATTCAATCGTATTTTCGATAGTTGCTGTAGCTAAATCGATAATAGCTATTTTACCTACTTCGCTACCAAAAACAAATCCGTTGTTTACCGCTACATACGCTTTATTATCTTTTATTACCACACCTTCTGTAGTGTAAGGTAATGTTACATTATCAAATTCGTGTAGTAATGCCATCGTGTTTTTATCATATACCTGAATATATGATGGTAAGGTAACGAGATATTCGCCGCGTGTAACAACAATATAATCGTTGTTTACAGCCACTTTACGAATACCTTCAATTTCAATTGAAGTAACGAGTTCATCAGTTGCAGTAGCATATTTGTTTAAATATTTATCCGCAGCAACATAATAGTAGGCACCATCCATTTTAATATCGGATGCAAATCGTACATTTTCAATTTCATCAATAACCGTATAGGTATCGGTAGTTGGATTGTAAGCACCAACGCTTACAGGTGTAATAATTTCGTTGGTTACATAATCGAAGTAACCTTCGTTAAGAATAAGCACACGTTCAACATAAGCTTGTGCAAAAACAGATGCAGTAAAAATTACCGCGCAAAAAGTAAAAAAAATCTTCCTCATCATTAAATGATTTAAATGGTTAATAAATAAGGAGGCATGTAAATAAATGGAAACAGTACGGATACCGGTTACATCAAACTTTTGCCCCAAAAGTTTTTGATTGTGCAGTACGGGCAGGTCTTCTGGCTCTTCCACCTTTTGATTTACCTTCCCATCCACCAAGGCGGACAGTGGCAAAGAGATATCAAAAGTTTACCAACAGGTTGCGGAATTACAGCAGTGGGGACTGCCCCGGATTTTCACCGGATTCCCTCTTAGGACAAACTTGATTAATCAGGCTTGTCAACCAGTAATGCATTGTAAAAATACAATAGGGAATTGAGGGGAGGGAATTTTGTTCAAATAATTTATACACAAAAATGCCACATACTATACTAAAGTATATGGCACTTGCGTTTTTGCTTTGTCTTGTCGCAGAGACGTTCAAGTAAGAAAAGGCGCTGCGCCCCAGGGGTGCGGCGCCCTTACATTTTTAGGGACTTAATCATGTTTATTAAATCCAAGTAATAACGAGCCTCTTATTCCTTCAGGTGTTGGTGTCACTGCTAAGTTGACCGGAAAATTAATACCCATTCTTTCGAAAGTATAACCACCTACAATTGATACAGATGAACCGGTAAGATTTACATTAGGTCCCATCCCAAATTCAATCCCGTTGCTTAACCTTGCTCCAATCATAACAGTTAAACTTGGTATCACAACATTTTGATCTAAACCACCTAATAAGGGAACAAATTCGATAATACCACATGAGCCGTTAGGTAAGGTAAAAAAACGTGTTTCAAATTGCCATCCAAATTGTGTGACAAATGGATATAAGGTTGTTTCTTTTCCATACATCCTATCGAATGTTGGGTCGTTGTTAATGGCATTGGTATAAACATTACCTAAATATGTAAAGCCGATTCTTGGTCCTGTCAGGTTGATAGGTTGTGTTATTTCGTCTTCTAACGGACTTTGTGCGTAAATGGTGTTTGCGGAGATGAGGATTAGTAAACAAATAATTACGTTGCGCATTTTTGTTGTTTTAGTGAAATAATCGATTTGATGGTGCAAACGTAGTGCGGTAAAAATCCGGCAATTAGTAAAAAACAGGGTAAGTGTTATTGGAGATAATTAAATTACCATTGAGTTGGTAGTTTCATCCTTTTCAGTTGCATTTTTTGCAACTTTTTGAGGTAAAATTGTGATTTTCAAGTATTTTTCGCAAATTGCAGCCCATAAACAGCCTAAAAATGGAGAATCCCTACCAGTTAGATTTTATTCAGCGATTAAAGCTGATGCTTCCTGCACATATCTCGCTCGCCGATCAGCTTACAGAAATATTGGAAGTTAGTCCCGACAGCGCTTACCGACGCATTAGAGGAGAAACGGCAATGAGTGTGGATGAGGCTATTAAATTGTGTAATCATTATAAAATCCCGATTGCGTATTTTACTGATGAAATTCCGGGTTTAGTCAATTTTAAATATTTACCACCTGATGGAAAGAAGGAAACGTTCTACAAACATTTACAAATGGTGTATAATGTTTCTGATGCGCTGTTAAATCACGAGGATAGAAGAATAATTTATGCGGCAATTGATGCGCCTTTGTTTCAACATTTTGCATTTGAAAAGCTGGCTGCATTTAAAATGCATTTTTGGATGCGCGTAATTGATGGAGTTGAAGGATTTCGCGACCATTATTATATGGAGGATATTGATAAAGATTTTTTAGTGTTGGCGAAAAAAATTCATGAGACGTATATGGTAATTCCGAGTGATGAAATTTGGCCGGAGGATATCATGATGACTACGCTCAAACAAATTGAATATTATTGGGATGCTGATTATTTTAAAAAGAAAGATGATGCGCTGGAAATATTGGCTTCCTTAAATGATTTAATCGACCATGCGGAAAATATGGCTGCATTGAGTTGCAAGTTGAGGCCGGGAGATAAAAGCAAACAAAAATATGCGGAGTTTAATTTATATCAGTCGGATGTGTTGTTGGGAAATAATACTGTGCTTACGGTTGGGGATAATAAAATTACTACCTATATCAGTCACATGACGTTTAGTATTTTAGCGACGAATAGTGATTTGTATGCGCGGCAAACAGAGGCCTGGTTAAAAAGTATTTTGAGTAAATCGAATTTAATTAGTGGTATCTCCGAAAAAAATCGTGCAAAATATTTTAAAAATCTTCGAAAATTTATTGATGCAACGCGTGAGCGGATTCAACGGTAATTGATTTTAATTTTTGTGAGTGAATAGCCGAATTCTTTTGGTCATATAGTTTGTTTATAGATTGCATCGAACGGAGTCCTGGCACGATGCTGCAGAATCAGAGATTTTGCAGAGCAGGCACCAAAGAAAATTGGTTTATTGTTTAAATTTTGTGCCTTTTGTGTACCATTTTGCGTTCCGGTTTTCCGGAATTGCGGGCTATAAAAATTCAACCCAATAAAGGCACGATTAAAATACCACAATTAAATCGTAAACAAGAAGTATAAAATATAAAACGAGGCAACAACACCTACTACACCAATCACTAAATAATTGGCAACGGCTAATTTTTCACCTTTAAATAATTTCGGATTTGCTTTTATTTTTTTCCAACCCTTTGCCGTCAAAAATGCACCGGCGCCAAATAATACCAAAGCCGCCAACAACAAAACCGGCGCAGTAAATACACCGGCCACTGCAGCACCTGTTCCCAACAAAACAGCTCCTGCCCCACCCAATACCATCGGTTCTAATTTTGGCGGAATTTCTGTAGAATCTTTTTCCTCTTTGGTATCCGGTAAAACTATGGCATTTCCTTCCTCAGGCAACAATTGAGTTTCAGCATAAAACACTTCCGCAGAAGGACTCACCTGCTCCACTTGTTGTAAACCCGTAGGCTCAGTCCCCCCGGATATCGTGTTTTCACAATACACATAGGTTGAAGTCAATACTATCGCGGCAGTAAATAATAATCGTATGTTCACAAACTCAATTTTATGGATAACGGCCAAAAATAGGAATTATTATGAATAAAACCCACCTCAACCAACACCACATCAGTTTTTAACGAACTGCATGGCTTCTTTATCATTAAAACACAAATAATACAAACCTGCAGGCAAATACGAAACATCTATCGTAGATTCCTCCTGTGTTAAAATGGTAATAAACATACATTCCCCTAATATATTATAGCAATACAACTTACCGGGTGCTGTTAAACCATTTATATTAATTGTCACTGCATCAGATGCAGGATTAGGATACAGATTAAAATTTTCGGTATAACCCTCTTTCAACCCTACACCAACAGTCGCAGCAACCTCATCCAAACATTCATGTGCATCTTTAACTAAAATGGTGTAAGTCCCTGCAGTCAATCCATTGAATTTTTTACTGGTTTGCCAGGTAAATCCTCCATTTTTTGAGTATTGTTTTACACCAAATCCGCCTGTTGAATTCACGGTTATTTTTCCATTGGAAGCTCCGGCAACTGTTTCATTCACAATACTGGTAACCGATACATTTAACACAGGGTCTTGTGTGAGTGCAACATTGCCCATTACTACCGAACCACAATTATCGGTGATACGAATTTTATATGTTCCGGCACATAATCCTGTTACGGGTGCGGTATAAGGAATCCAAACACCACCTCCCGGGTTTTTATATTCCAAAGTATAAGTGCCACAACCTTCTACACCATTAAAACTCAATACTCCGTTACATGAACCGTAACAAGTAACATTCGTGCTACTTACCGACCAACTCAATGGCAATATCACACGCTCATCTGCACCCATATCGATGGCAGTGCCGTTTACGCGATTTGTGCCATCCATATCCACATCATCAACATCAACACCTAAATCGTCATAAGTGGGATTACCGGCATCTTTACAAGGTGAACTTGGTGATAAATGAAAATCAGGAATGGCAGCAAGTTCGTTTACGAACAAAGGATTAGCAGTAATGGAATTTACATCCTCTCCAGTTGCTGTCTGAAAATTAGTATAGCCAACAATATAATCGAAGTCAAAAAAGAATTTCGCATTATTCATTCCTGTGGGATAATAATAATCGTTATAATTTAACACATTATTATAACTTGAATTAATTGTCTCGGCATTTACCATCCATGCATTGGTAGATGTATAAAAAATATTATTTTCTACCACACAATTTAATGCATATTGAATCCATAATTGTCCAAAGCCCGTATTTAAAATATCATTATCATAAACCGTATTGCCGGTAAATACACAATTTTGCACCTGCCCTGTCGCCGGAAAATCATATCCGCCGAAACCTAAACCGGCTTTTTCATTTTTGTAGATGATATTATTTCTAACAATAATATTTTCGGCAATAAATCCCGCATTTTCACAACCAATTTCAAGGCCTACATCGCTGCCAGTGATGATATTATTTTCCACGATGATATCTTTCCCACCATCCACATACACGCCTCCGGCAAATCCGCCACCATAAATAGAATTGGCACCTGTTACACTATTATTTTTACAAACACCATTACGCGCAAAATTTACAGCATCGTTGGTATTTACCCAATCTTCGCCGCCAATCATAACAATACCGATATTATTAATATCATTTAAAATATTATTGCTGATTTCAAACCCGTCCACATTACCATTCACTGCAATGGCTTCACTTGGAGCAGGGTCTAAATTGGTGAGGGTATTTCCGCTAATTACAATATTGGTAAATGCAGTCGTGGTATTCGAACCGACAAATAATACACCCACTGCATTATCGCCAATTAAATCGTGCATATTATTATTGGTGATTTTGATATCATCTCCTTTACCCTCACATAAAATAGCGTAACTTTCATTACAATCCGTATTATAAAATTCGTTGTTCGAAATTTCAATATGATTATTATTACCGTATAAATTAATTATTGGCTGATAATTACCATTGTGATTCGTAAATTTTAATCCGTCGATTTTAATGTAATCTTTATTTTCTATATACATCATCGCCTGACTGTTCCCGACAGTGCTACCATCTAAAATCACAATATCGGTATTATAATTTTGCAGGGTGATATAATTGCCGGCACTGCCTCCATCGTTCCAGGTTACTTTTCCGGTATAGGTGCCTGCCATCAGGTTAATCACATCGCCATCGTTGGCCATATTGAGGGCGAATTGAATGGTTTTCCAGGGAGCGGCTGTGGAAGTCCCGGCATTGGCGTTATTTCCCGAAGGTGAAACATAATATTCCGTTGCAGATAATTGTAAACTGCCGAAAAGTATACTTAAGATAAACAGGTTTTTCATCCCTTAAAAGTAGTAATTCACAGGAACAAAAAAAAGCCCACCCTTTCGAGTGGACTCTTGATCATACTTGGAATTAATATCTTTTAATGTATAAACCGAATTAATTCATCAACGCTGCTGCTAAACCAAAACTCATCGTATACCACAAAATAATTTTGTTTATCCACCACGTGACTATATGCAGTTTTGGCTAATTCCAGTTTACTTTCTTCAAAACTAAATTCGCGCATCATAGTAGCAATTTGTTCTGAAGTAAACCAACCGGATTGCACCGCCTGTCTGGCCACATTCAATTTAGTATCATCAAACCATTGATTATGGATAGTTTGAATTAACGCATTAAATGAAGCAGCATTCATTTGTTGCTGAGCGTTACAAACAGGTTGTTGCGGTTGCTGATATGGCGGATAATCAGGATAAACCGGCTGATAATAAACAGGTTCATACATTTGTAAGGCTTGAACTGATTTTACATAAAATCTGCCAAAATTATCAATAACCCCATGCACTAAACTTGCAGGTTTGATATAAACATAACCAGCGTATAAGCGCACTCGTTGTGTGGTAGCATAATAACCACTATGTTGTATTTTATCCGTAAACACTTCCACATAATGATTACCCGGAGCCATATTATTTACAGCAAATTTTTTCACCGGTTCATTAAAAAAATCGCCATCAATTGCAACGGTAATAAAATTGGCGCCTTGCGATTTAATTTCGAAAGTAGAATTGCCATAATACGGATCCACATTCGGATTAGCGGGAGGAAAAGCCAATACATGCTGCATTTGGATGAACACCACTAACATTGTTTTAAGTAAAGCATTTTTCATAAACCCTCCTTTTTTAATACGTAAATTCCATTATCGTGCCAAAGATGAGGGATGAATGATGAGTGATGAGTAATGAGTGATGAGCTTTTGATTTTTCGAAAGGCTGGCGCAATAGTCTCTTATCGTAAGGACGCATCCCATTTTTTTAATACCCTTAGCGAATCTTAGAGGCACTTCACTACTTTGTGGTAAACCTTTTGAATTTAAAACTAACAATACATTTTCCTTGTTAGCCACGAAGCCGCTAAGGGGCTCGAAGTTGCGCTAAAGTTAGTTTGAGGAATAATATTCTACCTGACTTGCAAATAAAATGGGCTAATGCTATTTATATTACTTTTAAAAATTATTGGAGCATGAACATTTTAATCACCAACACATGCAGTACCGGCCTTCCATTCCAAGTCCTCGTCATTCGTGCCTCATTCCTGCGGGCTTTCCATTGCAGTCCGGGCTAGCTTTTACTCCTTCAAAACTAATAACATTATATTGACGAAAAGCTATATTAGAGCAGTAATAATTTTACCATTTTCGTTATCATCCAATCAAAATTCATTAACAATAAAACGCAGACAAGTTGTTTTACTTAATTTTAATCTAATCACAAATGTGTTTCCAAAATATTTGTAGCTACGATGGATTTAACATCAAATGCAAAGGTTAATTCAAGATATCACTTTTTTGTCCTGATGCACATTCGGATTTAGCGGATTATTTGGGTTGTCGTTTATTGGTTGGGGTTGTTTGCTCATCATTAAACCAAACATCATAATAAGTGCGGTTAAAATTACTATTTGAATAATGAGTGATTTATTGACAAAAGAAATGGTATTTGTAGGGTCAATAGATATAAAAAGCAAAATAGTAATCAATCCTCTGGGAGCCACAAACAACAATGGCCGCATAGGCAGTTTTGAGAGTTTGAGTTGAATAAAACGAAATAAAAATATGGCGACAACAATTAGTAAAGCCCAAAAAATGGTGTCAACATTTAACACTTCTGCAGCTTCTATCAAATAGCCAAATAGTAAAAAGAAGAGAGCTCGAACTAAAAAGGCTCCCTCAATGGTAAGTTCACGAAACTTCATAACCTCTTTGTTGAGCTCATCCGGCTTAAATCGTTCAATCCACTTAAACCGTTTTAATTCGTCAAGGTTGCCAATAAATAGACCAAAAAGTAAAATAAAAATGAGCCCGGGGAGATGGTATATTTTCGAAATCGAATAAATTAATATCACCAGCAATATAATTGGTACAAATTTAATGTGGTGATCGATTTTACTGAGTAAAAAGGAAAGCCCTATAGTTGCCACAAACGAAACAATGGTAATGATTAAAAGTTGTAACCCAAAATCCCCAAAAGAATGTATGTTGATAGTATCATTTAATGCGAAAAAGTTAAATAATAACACGCCAATAATATCAGACAGACTACTTTCATAAATTACAAATTCTTTATTGTAGGCGGATAAATTCCTTACGCTTGGTATGGCAATAGCACTACTTATGATACAAAACGGGAGCACATTAGTTAAACTGTCTTTAAGTCCGTAACCCCCATAATAGCTGAATATATAAGCAAATAAAAAGGCTAAAACCAACATTGGCATCAAAGCACCAAAAAAAGATTTCCGTATAAGAGCAAACTTAGATTTATTAAGTTCAAGTTCCAAGGAGCCTTCCAAAACGATTAGTATTAGCCCGACGGTTCCTAAAACCGGCAGCGCTGAAGAAATATCCGGAAGCTGAATATCGAATAACAAAGTAAGTTGCTTCACTGACCAACCCAATAGCAGTAACAAAATTACCGACGGGACCCTTGTTTTAGAAGATGTCAAATCAAAAATATATGCTATCAGCAGTAATATGCAAAATGTTATGATAAATGTTGTTGTCATTTTTTTGATTGTTTATAAAGGTATATCGCGAGGCTATGGTAATTATTCTTTATTGCTTATGTCAAACTAACAGTAATTCAACTAAACAAAAATTAATATTTTTTAAATATAACAAATAAAAGGCATAAATCAACTATTTTATAATAAAATTGACATTACCATAAAGCATTATATCATTTTTTCCATAATTATTTTAAGAATAATACGGATAAGTACGGAAGCATTCAATTCGTCCCTACGATAAGAGACAATTGCTAATTTATAATTGGACAATACAGTTTTGAGTGGGAATGAATTTTTAAATCTTTTTTATTAAATCCAAAACTTTTGGTAAAAACTCTTCAATGATATTCCAAACTATTGTCAAATCCACACCAGCATAATCATGAACAATTCTATTTCGGAATCCCCTTATCCTATGCCAATCAACTGCGATATTTTTTTCTTTAAACCCTTCGGATAATCGATTTGCAGCTTCTCCAATAATTTCAAAGTTTCTAATTACTGCATCAACAGTTTTTCATCATTAGAGAATTCGTTGAATGTCATACCAAAAGTGTAGCGAAATATTTTATCACCACTTACGATAATGTCTTTAAGTAATACAGTATCTTCTCGTTTAGACATATTGTATTTCCTTCTCTATACTCAAATAAAAATATTTTCTTAATGCTTTTTTAGATATTAAATCAACCCTTCTGTGTAGCCTACTTTCTATAAAATCAGCTAAATCAATAAATTCAATACCGATAGGATTATTGAAATCAACAATTATATCTACGTCACTAGTTGGAGTAAAATCATCTCGTGTAATTGACCCGAATAACCCAATTTCGCTTACGAAAAACTTTTCCGATAGCTCTGGTTTCATTTTTTCCAGTTCACTTTTTATTTGAGTAAGGTAATTCATATTCCAAAGATAAGTAATATTTGATTGTTTTCCACTAGGTAAACCAATCCAT